>JAQSDS010000301.1 GCA_029946045.1 Rhodoferax sp. | reverse complement strand
TGGCCACAAAGTCCTTGCTGGACAGCTTGGCACAGTCGTCAAACTTGGCCATGTCCATGTTCAGACGCACCGGGATCGAACCCTTGTTCAGGTTGAAAACTTCCTGGAACTCGGTGCCCATGATGGCTGCTGCCAGATCGGCCTGTGCTTTTTGGGCGGAGGCATCTTTCAGCTTGAACATGGCAAACGAGTCGACGTTGAAGGTGAAGGCGTTGGCCGTGCCCGGTGCTGCGGCGCAGATGTAGTCTTTGCCCGGCACTTTGCCTGCGGCGGTGAACTCGCCCTTGGCCCAGTCACCCATGAACTGGAAGGCGGCTTTTTCCTGGATCACCATGGCGGTGGCCAGATTCCAGTCGCGCCCAGGGGCGGCTGCGTCAGTGTAAGACTTGACCTTGCGGAAGGTTTCCAGTGACTTGGTCATGGTGGCGCTGGTGAGTGCCTTGGGGTCCAGCTTGATAAAGGCATCGTTATAAAAACCAGCTCCGCCGACGCCCAGCGCCACGGATTCGAAGGTGGTGAAGTCCTGCCAGTTCTGTCCACCGTGCGCCACCGGGATCAAGCCGGCCTTTTTCACTTTTTCAGCAGCGGCAAAAAATTCGTCCCAGGTTTTTGGGGTGCCAGTCACACCGGCCTTTTTCAGCACGGCGGCGTTAGCCCACATCCAGTTGACACGGTGCACATTGACCGGCGCGGCAACGTAATTGCCTTTGTATTTCATGACGTCGGCTACCACCTTGGGCAACAGGCTGTCCCATTTTTCGGCTTTGGCTACTGAATCCAGATTGGCCAGCACACCTTCGCTGGCCCATTCCTGAATCGCTGGGCCCTTGATTTGTGCCGCAGCGGGTGGGTTGCCTGCCACCACGCGGCTCTTGAGCACGGTCATGGCGTTGTCACCACCGCCACCGGCCACCGCGAAATCTTTCCATGCGTGCCCCTTGCTCTGCATGATTTTTTTCAACTCGGCCGCCGACTTGGCCTCGCCGCCAGAAGTCCACCAGTGCAGCACTTCAACCTCGCCTGCCATCGCCGCATTAGCAGCCACCACACATGCCACGGCCGTAGCCAATTGGGTAAGTTTGATCATGTCATTTCCTTGAAGTCCGCCTTGATTGTTCTTGGGGGAACCAAGGCGCGGGTTGATTCGGGCAGACACCGCGTTGCCAGAATTAATTAATTGTTAATTAATTTTCAAGCAACCGCAAGTCAGTACTTACCCTTAGTCCGACCAGGCCGATGACCCGTGCTTACACCACCAGCGCCAGCGCGCCAAAGTCACCGACCCGCTCGCCCAAGCCGGCGCTGACCAGTTCGCAGCCCTCGGTCAAGGCGGGCAACTTGCCTTGTACTGCGGCGCGCAGACGGGGCAGCAGGTAATCGCGGTGGTGCCAATAGACACTGCCGCCCATGCTGATGCGCTGCAGGTCCAGCGTGACGATCAGGTTGTAGAGCATGCGCCCCATCACCCGGCACAATTCGTCAATCAAGGCGATGGCCTTGGCGTCTCCCGCATAAGCCGCCTTGAACAGCAGGGCGGCATCAAGGTAGCCCACTGCGGCAAAGCGACGGGCAATGGCGTTGCCAGCGACCAGACCTTCGACATCGCCCACGTTACCGCAGCCGCACAGCGCATCGCTGTTGTCGCTGACGAACAAGTGCCCGGCATGGCCGGCGTTGCCATTTTTGCCGCGCAACACCTGGCCATCCACACACAGCCCGGTGCCAATGCCCGTGCTCCAGGTCACATAGGCGCAGTTCGCCATGGCTTGACCGTCTGTTTGCAAGGCACCCCAGCGGCGCTCAGCTTCGAGCGCACCAATGCCATCGTTTTCGACCCGCACATGGGCAAATGCGGCGCGCAGGGTGGCTTCCAGTAAAGCCGTCTTCCAGTCGTTGGGCAGGCCGCGTGCCGGGCCGGCCTGACCGCCACAAATATTTGGCGCAGCCAGCTCGACCAGGCCCTTGTTCAGCACAAAGGGACCGCAAGACGCGACCCCAACCCGGGCGACGCGCTGAAGCGGCACGTTTGCGGCATCACAACTCTGCCCAATCAGGCGGATGATTTGTTGGCCCAGGGCGTCGTTGGCGCCCGTGGTGGCGGTGGGCTCGGATACTTTGCCGCGGATACCTTGGTCATCCACGATGTTGACCGCCACCTTGGTGCCACCAATGTCGACACAGGCAATGGGGTGGCTGCCAGCGGGCAGGCTGAAACCATGGGTTAAAACGTGTGTTGTCATGAGGTGGGTCTCCATAAATGGAACAGGCTTCAGGTCGGCGGCAGTGGGGGATGTTAAGTCTTGGACACCTCAGGCGCGGCCGTAGTCGTCACCCAGGCGCACGATGTCGTCCTCGCCCAGATAAGCGCCAAACTGTACTTCAACCATTTCCATGGGCTCGGCCGTTGCGTTGGCTAAACGGTGCACTTGGCCCTGCGCAATGTCGCAGTGTTGTCCCACCGCGAGGTCGAAGCTGCGCTCACCCAAAGTGACCCGGGCTGTGCCTTGCACCACCACCCAGTGCTCGCTGCGCTGGCTGTGTTTTTGCAGGCTGATACGCTGACCCGGCAGCACCCCAATGCGCTTGATCTTGTGACTGGCTGCTTCGGAAACAGTTTCATACCAGCCCCAGGGGCGCTGCGTGCGCTCGATACGGACAACAGTTTGGGGGGCGGTTTGCATCGTCATGGCCATGAATGGTGAGGCCGCCATGCTAAACCCTGGCGAGCGCGCAGGTTACCGAGGCATTACGCTCAGTCGGGTGGTGGGTCAGTTGCGCGGCAGGTGCTGGCGGGTCCAGCGCACGATGTCGGTCGTGCCCATGGCGCCGGCCTGGCGCGCCACCTCGCGTCCGCCAACAAACAGGGCCAGGGTGGGAATGCTGCGGATGTTGAAACGGGCCCCCAGGTTTTGCTCGGCCTCGGTGTCCACCTTGGCCAGCCGTACTGTGGGCTCCAGTTGGGCCGCGGCCTGTTCAAAAGCCGGTGCCATCTGGCGGCACGGGCCGCACCAGGGTGCCCAAAAGTCAACCAGTACCGGTATCTGGTTGCGCTGGATGTGGCGCCCAAAACCAGCTTCGTCGAGCATCACCGGATGCGCGTCAAACAGCGGTTTGTGGCAACTGCCGCAGTCGGGCGCGCTGCCCAAGTGGGTGCGGCTGACGCGGTTGGTGGTGTGGCAATGCGGGCAAACAATGTGCAGGGAATCGGTCATGGCGCATCCTTTCAGGTCTTGCAGATGGCATCAGCTGGCGC
>JAQSDS010000300.1 GCA_029946045.1 Rhodoferax sp. | reverse complement strand
AATTGATTTTGTCTCTGACATCTCCTGCCCCTGGTGCGCCATTGGTCTGGCGGCGCTAGAACAAGCCATTGGCAATTTGCAAGGCCAGGTACGTGTGCAAATACACGTTCAGCCTTTCGAGCTCAACCCGCAGATGCCGGCTGGTGGCCAGGACATCATCGAGCACCTGACGCAAAAATATGGCTCCACCCCGGCGCAACAAGCGCAGATTCGCGACACCATCCGCCAGCGCGGTGCCGATGTGGGTTTTGTCTTCAACCCGTCGGGGCGTGGCCGCATTTACAACACCTTTGCCGCGCACCGCCTGCTGCACTGGGCCGGGCTTGCATCGGCAGAGCGGCAACTGGCCCTGAAAAAAGCCTTGCTGGTGGCCTGTCACAGCCACAGCCTGGCCATGGAATCACCCGACGTGCTGCTGGCGGCGGCGGCACAAGCGGGTCTTGACGTGGCGCGCGCCAGCCAGATTCTGGCCAGCGATGAATTTAGCGCCGAGGTGCGCCAAGCCCAGGCCTTCTACACCGGCCAGGGCATTCACTCGGTCCCCGCCGTCATCATCAATGACCAGCACCTGATTTCAGGTGGCCAGCCCGCAGCTGTCTTTGAGCAGGCGCTGCGCCAGATTGCAGCAAGCTCAGCGGCTGCCTGATCGCACCCTGGCGCGCAGTTTTTTACCGGCCTGCCACGGACAGCGCGGGCTTGTCTGCACGCGGACCATGGGCGGCGCCAAACTGGATGTCGCCAGACAGTTGGCCGCCCTCTTCAATGATGAGCTTGCCATAGCGAATTTTGCCCGTGACGCTGCCTGTGGCATAGATCACCAGCTTCTGGCGAACCGTCAAATTGCCGTCAAACTGGCCATGAATCTCGGCGACGTCAATTTCGGCTGAACCCTTGAAAGCACCCTGCTCGGCAATTTCCATGACCCGCGAATCCATGGTGGCCTCCACCAGCCCCTCAACCACCAGCGTGTCGCAGTCCGTGATCTCCACGCCCTTGAGCTTGATGTTGGGACCCACGATGAGCTTGCTGCCGGCCACCGGCACCGCAGCATTGGCATGATTGGCCGCCACGGCGGCAGGGCTGGTCGTGGCTGGAGGCGCCGTGGTGCTGGGTGCGCCATACGTGGCGCCTTGCGTCGGCAGAGGCACCACATGCCGGGCTGCGGCAGATTCTGTTTCACGCTTATTGAAGAAGTTCGGTGACATGGCCATGGGTTTCCTTTTAAAACCTCATGCTATGCGCGAAGACGCACCCAGTCGCCACTGAAAATGCAAGTTCTGTAACAGATTGAATGGCAAAAACCCATCGTCTCGCGTGACCGGCGCAGAGATCAGGGCGGCACCAACAGCACGCGTCAGATGGCCTGGCGGCGCACCAGCTGCTGCACGTTCACACGCGCTTTCAGCCGCGCCGCCAGCAGGTACAGGCCGCCGAGCTTGCGGTGCAAAAACAGCGTGTCAATGGGGGGAATGTGCCAGAAATCACGCTCCAGACCCAGCGCCATGCCGGCCTCGCGCAGACGCGGCAGCAGCTCGGCGTTGGCAAAGTCGAAGTCACCCCGGTGACGTAGCGGCGTCAGCGCCAACTCACACAAGGACAGCACGGCGTCTTGATGTTGAGGCTGGGTGTGCTCGGAAAAATAGCCAATCGCCATCATTGAGCGGCGCATGGCGGCGCGGTCGCCATGCAGCGCGGCGAGCATCAACTGGCGGTAACCCTGGCCAAAGGCGGGCGCAAAGCTGCGCGTGGCGCCAAAGTCGAGCAAGATCACCTGCCGGGTCTGCGGGTCGTAGCGGTAGTTGGCAAAGTTGGGGTCGGTCTGCATCAGGCCGAACTCGAACAGCTCGCGAAACAGCAGGCCCACCAACAGGCTGACAATGCGGTCGCGCTCGGCCTGCGGCGCAGTCACCATCGACTCCACCGGGACACCGCCGACAAAGGACATGGCCAGCACGTTTTTGCTGCTCAGGTCGGCATGCAAGGCGGGCACCACAAATTCCGGCGCGTCGGCCAACAGCTCGCCAAAGCGCTGCAGGTAGGCGCCTTCGGCCAGGTAATCGGCTTCTTCGCGCAGCTGGCGCTTGGCATCAAGCAGCAGCGGCGCAAGGTCTAGCGTTTTGGGAACCAGGCCGGACAGGCGCAGCAAGGACGCCACGTTGTTGACATCGCTGCTGATGCTTCGGCGCACGCCAGGGTATTGGATCTTGATCGCCAGGTCGCGCCCGTCACGTGTCCTGGCGCGGTGCACCTGGCCAATCGACGCGGCCGCAATGGGCGTAAAGGAAAACGGCTCGAAGCGCTGCTGCCAGCCGGCACCCCAGTGGGCGCTGAGCACCGCCTGCACCTGGCGCTGCGGCATGGCCTGCGCGTCCGAGCGTAAGCGGCCCAGAATAGCGGCCAGCTCGGGCGGCAACAGGTCACCGGCGTCCATCGAGACCAATTGCCCCAGCTTCATCGCTGCGCCGCGCATTTGCGCCAGTTGCTGCGTGACGCGGCTGATATTGGCTGGCGTCAAGAGCAGGTCGCTCAAATTGGGCCGTTTGCCCTGCGCCAGCTGGCGCGCCCCCGCCATCAGCATGTTGCCCGCCACCCCTGTGGCCATTTGCCCCAGCCGCGCCAGGCGCCCCAGACGGCTGCTGGGCACGGATGAGCTGGGGGCATCAGAGGATGTTTTCAAAGTGACAGACTCGCAAAACAGGGCTTGCCATTACGGCACAACGCGGGAAGCCTTGCAGCGTGACAGGCATTGGCCCATATACCCGGCATTGTGAGCTTCGTCTGTTTCGTAGGAGCGGCGCCCTGTGGGAGCAGCGCCCTGTGGGAGCGGCGCCCTCGCCGCGAATGCCCCCAGGACAGCCTTCGGCCCGAGGGCGGGCCTCCCACAAAGGCAGCCCCCCAAATGATCGTCAGTCAGTCTCGTAGGAGCAGCGCCCTGTGGCAGCGGCGCCCTGTAGGAGCGGCGCCCTCGCCGCGAATGCACCCAGGACAGCCTTCGGCCCGAGGGCGGGCCTCCCACAAAGGCAGCCCCCCACATGATCGTCATTGTGAGCTTCGTCAGTCTCGTAGGAGCAGCGCCCTGTAGGAGCGGCACCCTGTGGGAGCGGCGCCCTCGCCGCGAATGCCCCCAGGACAACCTTCGGCCCGAGGGCGGGCCTCCCACAAAGGCAGCCCCCCACATGATCGTCAGTCAGTCTCGTAGGAGCGGCGCCCTGTGGGAGCAGCGCCCTGTGGGAGCAGCGCCCTGTGGGAGCAGCGCCCT
>JAQSDS010000299.1 GCA_029946045.1 Rhodoferax sp. | reverse complement strand
CAGAGTGGTCTGAACCGCCGTCAATAAGTCGGCTGCTGGCTCGCCACCGAGTTCTTCAATCCCAGGTTGGTACAGGCAAAGCGTGTCGCGCAGCTCCTCAGCGGTCGGGCCGATGGGGACGTGGATGTCGCCGCCCGTGGTCAGCCGGTGCACGAACAGGCCGTTGATGATGCGCAGCGCCATCGGCTTGTAGTTCGGGCGGGTGAATGCCTGTTGCACGCGGGAGTCGAGCACTTCGGCTACCCGGAGCACTTCCTTGATGTTGGGATCGCTACGAAAGACCGAGTTGCCCTTTACCGTCTGCCAGTAGTTGTCGAAGGTGATCAGACCGGGGTGATCGGTCGGCACGTTCGTGTCCAACAGGGATCGCATGGCCAAAGACAGTGTCTCCAGCGCATTGCGCTTTTCGGCAAAGCCGATGCGCTCAAAAGTCTTGAGGTAGTCGGGATGGACCGGGAACAATTGAACGTACTCGTCCATGCGCTCGTTCATCGAGCCGTAGAACTTGGCAAACGGCGTGAGGTAGGCGCGGATCTTGTCCTGCTGATCTGCTGTTTTTTTCAGCAAACGTTCAGCGACGACAAAGCTCACGTCCTGGCGTGCCAACAGCACTTGGGTGAATCGGTCTTTAACGCGTCGCAGGCTGTCAGCCACGTGCTCAAACCGACTGCTGTCAAAAATGGCCTCCTGCACACCGGCCACAAACCGGAAACGCAGATGTTTAGTGACCTCGCCGATCTCGCGCAGGAAGGATAGGTCCAGCACCAGATCATGATCTTTGCGCGAACGCAGGTATTCGAGGAACTCATCGACGACCAGCATCACGCCAAGGTTCGGGTGGGCCTCGGTGAACGCAGCCATCATTTCCTCAAATGCAGCCTTGTTGTTGACCACCTTGTCTGCCGGCGGAAACGAAAAACTGACGCCGTGCTTTTCAAGGAACAACTCCAGTTGCTGCGTGATGATGTCGCGCAGGGACATCTGACTGGAGATCTCGATGCGGTGGACCTTAAACTTGCCTGCGATCGCACTGGCGGCCTCGGCCACTTTCGGGTGCCGAATCATGGGCAGGAAGCTGGCGTCTTCCGCGACCAGCGAGAGCACCGACATCAAGTGCGACTTACCGGTACCGTAGTTGCCAACAACCAGCACGCCCTTGTGGTCGACCGACTCGTCAAAGGACATCTGCGGGATCATTAGCTTCGCGATCCGTTCGGCCATGTCATCAGAGATGACGTAGGTCGAAACCAGTTTCTTGCCCTCGTCGGGCCGGTTGGCGTCGAGCAGTTGGATGACCGATTCAATCGGTTCGAATTGGATGAGATCCCCGTAGCGCATTTTTTTGTCCCCTTTTTCCCGTTACTGCATTTCCAATGCGACCAAGCCATCCGTGGCGTAGTCCCGATGTTCTGAATGTCCCATTTCGGCATAGGCCAAGCGCCCATCCCGAAGTTCTCCTGGCCAGACCGCCACGACACGTCGGCTGTGCGCATGCCGCTTGAGTAGATCAAGCGGATTAAGCTGCAACGTCATGTCGAACAGCAATTCAATGTTGTCCAGCAGCAGCAGGTCGCCCTTGGCATGTTCATCAGCCAGTTCACGGAGTACCGTGCCGGCCTGCAGGTGGCGTTGCTTCTGCTGGATCGCAGCCAACCGACGCCCCAGTTCCGAACCCACATTCAAAGTGCTGGTATCCATCTGCCCCGCGAACGCGGCCAGCAATGCAGTCTTGCCCGTGTGCGGCCCGCCGACCAACAAGATGAGCTTGCTGTGAAGCGCTCCAATCTCGGTGGCGAGCTGATTCAGTCGCGCGAGCATTTCCGGCGCGGCCATCAATCTTTCCCACCCGGTACGTCGGATCCGTCGTCACCCAGTGTTTCCGCTGTCTGGCGTTTGATCCACTGGTCGATGTCGGCACGTGGAAAACGCCACGTTCCACCGACTTTGAACGCGGGTATCTTCTTTGCGGCAGCCAAACGGTACAAAGTCCGCTCGGCAACCTTGAGGTATTTAGCGACTTCGGTGATCGTCAGGATGTCCGATTTGGGCTTGGCCATTGGCAAAAGCATCCCTGGTTGTCAAAATTGGCAGGTTTTGGCAACATCTTAGCCTGGATTGCGGTGGACATCAACGAGTGGTTGGTGCTTAGGGATAGCGCCGAGGTAAATACCAGGGTACTTGGACGTGCTGCGCGTGAGCAGCCCTTTGTGGCTGCATTGAAATAGGGAATCTTGCATGTCAGGTGAGTACGAAAAGGCCATTTCTATCGGTAAGGAAATCCAAAACATTGTCTCTCGACGGTATCTCCTGCCCGCGACACAGCGAAAATTCACATGGAGCACATCCCAGATCGAAGTGCTCTTCAATTCGATCATGCGTGCCTACCGTCCACGCTGCCGCCCCAGCTCCCAAGTGACCGACGACCCCCGCACGATGGCCGATACCTGCTGTCCGAGCCGCTGTTCCACTACCGGCCGCCACGGCACCAGGCTGAAACCCACGCCATCGTCGAGCATCGCGAAGCGCCCGCTGGCGAGTTGCACATTGCGGCGATAGGTGCCGGTCACGCGCTCGCCGTCGGCAACGGCGCGATGCGTCAGGCCGGTTTCCGCGGCGATGATTTTTGCCGCGCCATCTATCTCACGTCCACGTAACGTCCCCAACAGATTGCGCGCCAGGATCAGGCGTTGTCCGCGTCGCTCGGCCAGCCCTTGTTCAAGCAGGAAATCTGATCGCTGCCGCAGTGCTTCGCGCACGTCGCCGCCGAAACCGTTGTTGGCGATGCCGCCGGCGCCGCCGATTAACTGCTGGTCCAGCCAGGTCGCGCCGATCACTCGCGTTTGTCGCTCAATGGGCAGGTGCGAACGCAGTTCTACTGCCGCCCCGCCCAGCCGCTGCGCATCGTATCGCCGACCTTGTTCAGGAAGGTCCACCGGCACCCGCCAGACGCCATCGGCCACGCGCTCCACAATGCCTGCTCGGCGCAGCGCTTCCAGGCGGCGCACATGGGCATTCATCACTTCCTTGGGATCGCGCTCGGGTGTGGCCTGCGCCTTGGCCATCGCCAGGTGGTGGTCGGTGCGATACAGACCATCGACTGCGAGCGCGGCGATATTCTTGTCGGCGGCGCGGATATCGGCTGAACCACGGACTTCGACCACGGAGCCGACGGGGTATTGCTCCAGCTCGACCTTGGCACCCAGGGCGATGTAGTGCGCCTTGCCGTCGGTGCCATCAACCACGAGATAGCCGCGGTCATGCAATTC
>JAQSDS010000298.1 GCA_029946045.1 Rhodoferax sp. | reverse complement strand
CGCGAGCAGGAGGGGCCTGGCGTGGTGATGGCTGATCTGTCCTGGGACCTGATGCAGCAGTGCCGCAGTCGTTTGCCGGCACTTCAGCACCGGCTGCTGTGATGGGCCTGCCGCTGTTTTTTCGGCGAACGCTGGCAGGCCTGGCGGCAGCTGCGCTGCTGGCTTGTGCGACGCCGCCCCAGCCCGTGCCAGACAGCGGCACGGCCACACCGGCGCTGCCGCTGCCGCCAGCGGCGCCCGGGACGCTCTTTGATGGCAAGGCATCCGCCCCTGCCCTGCTACGCGGCAACAGCCGTTGGCAACCGGTGGCTTGGTCTGAACTGCCAGGCTTCGACAGCGATACCCTGTTTGAAGCCTGGAACGCCTGGCTCAAAAGCTGCGAGCGGCCGGGGCCCGTGTTTGCTGCGCTGTGCCCGGAGGTGCGCCGCCTGAGCATTGGTAGCGAGGCTGAGCGACGCCAGTGGTTGCTGGATCGGCTGCAGCCCTACCGCGTCGAACCCTTGACAGGTGACGCCACGCCGGGTTTGTTGACCGCCTATTTTGAGCCGGAGTTGGTGGGGCAGCGTTTGCCTGGTCCGGGCTTTTCAGTTCCCCTGTACCAGGCGCCAACCAGTTTGAAGGGACGACAACCCTGGTTCAGCCGGCAGGAAATTGACTCCCAGCCCAGCGCCCAAGCGGCCTTGCGAGGGCGGGAGATTGTTTACCTCAGCGACCCGGTGCAGGCCATGGTGTTGCAAATTCAGGGTTCCGGGCGGGTGCGCGTGACCGAGCCCGATGGCCGCGTTCGTGACATCCGCTTGGCTTATGCCGGCAATAACGGCCACCCGTACCAGAGCATTGGCCGCTGGCTGCTTGATCAGGGCGAGTTGCGCGATGCCACCTGGCCCGCTATTCAGGCCTGGCTGCAGCGCAACCCACAGCGCGTCAATGAGCTGTTGTGGCGCAACCCGCGCGTGGTTTTTTTCAAGGAAGAGGCGCTGGGCGAGTTTGATGCCGCCTTTGGCCCCAAAGGTGCGCAAGGTGTGCCCCTGACCCCAGGGCGCTCGATTGCGGTTGACCCGCAAAGTATTCCTTATGGCACGCCGGTTTGGCTGGTATCAACGGGGCCGCAAGTCAATTTGCAGAGGCTGGTGCTGGCACAGGACACCGGCAGCGCCATTCGCGGCGCGGTTCGGGCCGATTATTTTGCAGGCTGGGGTGAGGCTGCCGGCGCGTTGGCAGGACGGCTCAAGCAGCCGTTGCAGTTGTGGGTTCTTTGGCCCAAGCCGAACCCCTGAATTTTCGGGAACTTGACACAATTAGCGGCCGCATACAATGCCCGGCTGGCTGGAAAGCGTGTTCATAAGCGCTTTTAATGACGTGATCCGTTTTGTCTGTTTTATTTATTTGGAGTTTGCTGTGTTTATTTCTTCTGCTCTTGCCCAAACCGCTCCCGCTGCTGCCGCTGGTGGTGACATGCAGTCTTCGCTCATGGGTATGTTGCCTTTGGTGCTGATGTTTGTGGTGCTGTATTTCGTGATGATTCGCCCACAAATGAAAAAGGCCAAAGAGCACAAGGCCATGATTGAAGCCCTGGCCAAAGGGGACGAAGTCGCCACAGCAGGCGGTATTCTGGGCAAAGTGACCAAGCTGGGCGACAGCTTTATTGATATTGAAGTGGCCAATGGTGTCGAAGTTCATCTGCAGCGCAGCGCCGTGGTACAGGTCTTGCCCAAGGGCAGTATCAAATAATTTCATACGCCTCGAGCGCTGGCCTGTGCCAGCTTATTGCAGTTTGATGTCATAAGGGCGATCATGAATCGTTACCCGGTCTGGAAGTACGTGATCATTGTGATCGCGCTGGTGGTGGCGGGCTTGTATGCCTTGCCGAATTTTTTTGGCGAGTCTCCCGCCGTGCAGGTGTCGTCTGTCAAGCCGCTGGTCAAGGTGGACACCGGGACCTTGTCCCAGGTGCAGTCGGCGCTCAAGGCAGCTGGCATTGCGCCCGAGCTGGTGGTGCTGGAGGGGACCTCGGTCAAGGTTCGCTTGGCCGACACAGACACCCAGCTCAAAGCCAAGGACGTCATTCAGAAGGCCCTGGTGCCCGATGCCACCAATCCGGGCTACGTGGTGGCATTGAACCTGTTGTCGAGTTCGCCAGCCTGGTTGACGGGTCTGCATGCTGCACCCATGTATCTGGGGCTGGATTTGCGCGGTGGCGTGCATTTCATGCTGCAGGTCGACATGCAGGCGGCGCTGACCAAGCGCGCCGAATCCCTGTCGGGTGACGTGCGCACCAGTCTGCGTGAAAAGAACATTCGTCACAGCGGCATCAACCGCAATGCACAAACCATTGAGGTGCGCTTTCGTGATGCCGCCACGCTGGACGCGGCCAAAGCGGTTTTTCAGGACCAGTTTACCGATCTGCAGATTGTTGATGTGGCCGAGGGTGCCGAGTTCAAGCTGACGGCCTCGATCAAGCCCGAAGCGGCCCGGCGTATCCAGGATCAGGCGCTCAAGCAAAACATCACCACGCTGCACAACCGGATCAACGAGCTGGGTGTGGCCGAGCCCGTGATCCAGCAGCAGGGTCTGGACCGCATTGTGGTGCAACTGCCGGGCGTGCAAGACACCGCCAAGGCCAAAGACATTTTGGGCCGCACCGCGACGCTGGAAGTGCGCATGGTGGACGAAAGCACCGAGGCCCGCGCCGCAGAGTCGGGTAATGCGATGGTGCCGTTTGGCTCCGAGCGCTACCTCGAGCGCAATGGCCAGGCCGTCATTGTCAAGAAGCAGGTTATTTTGACCGGCGAGAACCTGACTGACGCGCAACCCGGCTTTGACAGCCAGACCCAGGAGCCCACCGTCAACCTGAACCTGGACGCCAAGGGCACGCGCATTTTTCGTGACGTGACGCGTGAAAACGTGGGCAAGCGCATGGCCATTTTGTTGTTCGAAAAAGGCAAGGGTGAAGTGGTCACCGCGCCGGTGATTCGCAGCGAAATTGGTGGAGGCCGGGTGCAAATTTCTGGCCGCATGACCACCATGGAAGCCAACGACACGGCCTTGCTGTTGCGCGCTGGCTCGCTCGCGGCACCGATGGAAATCATCGAGGAAACCACCATTGGCCCGAGTCTGGGCGCAGAGAATATTGCCAAGGGCTTCAACAGTGTGACCTGGGGCTTTGTGGCAGTGGCCATCTTCATGTGCCTCTATTACATGTTGTTTGGGGTCTTTTCCAGCGTCGCCCTGGCCTTCAATTTGCTGCTTTTAGTGGCGGTGTTGTCGATGCTGCAAGC
>JAQSDS010000297.1 GCA_029946045.1 Rhodoferax sp. | reverse complement strand
GAAAGTGAGCCCGGCGCCACCGGGCTGGAACTGTTGCTGAGCCTGGCCTTTAAGTGGCATCAGGACAGCGGTGTGCCCTTGTTGCGGGCGCTGCAAGTGGTGACCGACGGCCCGGCCCAGGTGCTCGGCGCGGCGCTGGGCCACAGGCTGGGCCGCACTGGCCGCTTGCAGGTGGGCGGTCTGGCCGATGTCTGCGTGTTCGACCCGCAAGCCGCCTGGACGGTGCAAGCCGATACCCTGGTCAGCCAGGGCAAACACACGCCGTTCTCAGGCTACGAGTTGCCCGGGCGCGTGCGCTGCACGCTGGTGGGCGGGCGGGTTGCGTACCGGGCGGCGTGAATAAAACTGTGTGGTGACTGAAAAGGGTATGGCGGACATATTTATAAGAAATGTGCCTCTAGCCCCTTTTAAGCAGGGGTGTAAAGCT
This sequence comes from Rhodoferax sp., assembly GCA_029946045.1. Taxonomy (GTDB): domain Bacteria; phylum Pseudomonadota; class Gammaproteobacteria; order Burkholderiales; family Burkholderiaceae_C; genus Rhodoferax. The sequence goes on along the minus strand of JAQSDS010000297.1, from coordinate 2,855 downwards.
ATTACTTTTATATCTGTCTGAGTTGTATATTCGCGTGTCGGCAGACGGACGCTGGGCATGACGTTATACGATTTCCTCCACCCGCCTTTAATGAATCTTGATTCGATGGGATGGGAAGAAGTGGGCTTGAGACCCTCAGGAGACAGTCGACTTTCAAAATCGGTGGCCCTATAACAGTCGTTCGGTTCGGCCAGTTTGTGCTAGCGCCATTCATCAGCCAGGACTTGTCCAATGCGCAGAACGTCCTTCAAAAGTGCGTCGGCATGGGCCTGGTTGGTTCGCGCCCCCACAAAGCACGGTCGCAAAGCCAGTTTCCCGTTCACTTTCGTGGTGCTAGGCATATTTTGATTCTCACGAATCAACCGACGGTGCAACTGCCTGTTGAACGAATCGAGATCATCAATGCCCGGCGCGACATATCTAAAGCAGCAAATTGAAAGTGTGGGCTCAAGCAATAATTCCAAATTGGGATGCTCTTTGGCCGCCATCGCGATATAGCCTGCCATATCGTTGTGGCGCTTCACTCGCTTTGTCATACCCTCAACACCAATCTCACGAAGCATGGCCCACACCACCACACCTCGGCAAGGTGAACTCAATTCCACGCCGTAGTCGTAATAGGGCACACCAAAACCCTCCAGGGAGTGCTCAATTCTGGGCGCTACCTCAGCCTCCTGCTTGACTGCGCCTTCCAGATAATCGGCAGGCTCTTGTGTGAATGCCCGATACAGCAACTGACGATCACGCACAAATGTTGCGGCAATGCCAACTGACGCCCCCAACCATTTATGCGGATCAACGATGACCGAGTCAGCCATCTCCAGGCCGTCGTACAGGTGACGGATTCGCTCGTCCAGAATGCCTGGCAAACCATAGGCACCGTCCACATGAAACCAGATGCCGTTCTCCTTTGCAATCTCTCCAATTTCCTTCAACGGATCGATGGCGCCAGTATTCGTGGTGCCTGCCGAAGCGACAATCGCCATTTGCACGATGCCGGAATTGCGGTTCTTTTCGATGGCATCCCGCAAAGCGTCAACCCGCATCCGGCCCTGGCTGTCGCACGCGATGACTTGCGTGGCCCGCCGACCAATGCCTAGCACACCGGCGGAACGCTGAATCGTATGGTGCGACTCAGCACTAGCGTAAACATGCACTGGTATATGAACGCCATCTGCACCGGCATCATGCCCAAGCTTCTCAAATGCAAACTGCCTTGCTGCACCCAGCGCAAGCAGGTTGGCGACTGAACCGCCGCTGCTGTAAACGCCCTCCATTGACCCAATATGGCACATGGATGCCAGCCACCGAAGTGAAACGTCTTCCAGGAGATTGAATGCATTCAGGTGGTAACGCTGCGGTGCTGCGATGCCGGCAGCCGCTGACGCCAACACGGATGCGCTTGTTGCCCCCGTTGTAATGAAGGAGGTAAAGCCAGGTTTCGGAACTGCTGACCCGTTCGGAATGACGTGCGTCACCAGGTCATTGACGACCTGGTCAATGCCAACGCCCTGCATTGGCAAGGGCACATCAAGACGCGCGCGCCACTGGGCCTCAGACTGCCAGCAATCCTCATGCTTAAATTTCAAGAATTGATCCAACCCGGAACCAATTCGTGACATCAGTTCTTCGATGTTGGCCGTTTCTGCCTGATCAATTTGCATCGCTTTCCTTCGCATTGTTTGGGGCGGGCGATCCTCATACAGAAACTACACATACTCAGGGCCTCGACCAACCATAGTGGATCGATGGTTGTTAACCCATCTTCGCAAGAATATTGTTCATCTCGTCCTTGTTAAACGCGCGCATTGTTTGCATGCGGATGTTGCCCCCTGACGCAATAGCCAAACCAAGTGCGGTGGCGGACGCTTCGTCAGGTGCTTCGATGATGGACACCAAATCGTACTGGCCCTGTGTCCAGTAAAGATGCGTCATCTTTGACCCAAACTTGGCCGCTGCCTCCATCGCCATGTCAGCACGCTTGGTGCTGTCTTTTACGGTACGAATGCCTTGGTCGGTAAAGGTGCACAGCGTGATGAACGTCAGCATGATTAATCTCCTCAAAAGGTGAGTTGTCGGGGTCTTTCAGTGGCTCTGGTCTTGAACGAACCCGGAAGTAGCAGGCTGAACAATGCGGCCTGCAAATTCATGCTACTCCTGTTCCCTATCTGCATCAACCATCCAGCCAAGATGGTTTTCCATGCCCTTGCTCGAACCTGCACGACAGGTTGTCACTTTCGAAGTGAAAAGTATGGGTCTGGTGTCGACCGGTGCTTGCGGCTTTTGCCTTGGTTAGAACCGGGCTGACGGGAAGCGGACTGTCGTGGGTGACTTCTCTCGCTGCTTAACTGACGCCGAACCGCAAGAATTTTGAGCCTCAAGCACTGGCCAACTCGAATGATTTTCATGCAGTCACGCTGATCAAGCGCTGAATCATCTTAGTCAAATTCAACCAGCACATCGCCCGTCTGTACCCGGTCACCTTGGGTGACCTTGATGGCGGCGATCACGCCCGAGACCGGGGCGGTGATGTTGGTTTCCATCTTCATGGCTTCCAAAATCAGGATGGAGTCGCCGGCGTTGATGCTGGCGCCGGCAGCGGCCACCACCTTGACCACCACGCCCGAGACCGGGCTGCGGCAGGCTTTGCTTTCATCTGCGACGGCGGATGGCGCTGCGCCAGCGGCCTGGGCCGCCGCTGGGGCATAGCCGCTGGCCGCGCTGCCAGTCAGGCGTGCCGAGCCGATGGGGTAGGCCGGGGGCAGACTGGCGTGGTCTGGGTCGGCGACCTCGACGTCCACTTCAAAGCTTCTGTCGTCCAGAGTGATGCGTAGTTTCACGGTTGTTCCCTTCAA
>JAQSDS010000296.1 GCA_029946045.1 Rhodoferax sp. | reverse complement strand
GCAGCTATTTGTCGCCCATTGTCATCAACCACGAACGCGGCGCGCACGCTGGCCTGAACCGACCGACGGCCATCTTTGCCACCCCGGTGGCTGATGCCGCTGACCGTGCCATTGGCGTGATAGTCATCAACCTCGATCTGAACAATGCATTTACTGGCTTGGCGAAAGACCTGCCCAGAACCTACCAACTGTTTGTGGCCAACCAGCAAGGTGATTTTTTGATTCACCCTGATCCGTCAAAAGCCTTTGGTTTCGACCGTGGACAGCGCTTTCTCCTGCAAGACGAGTTTCCGGCCACGGCTGCTTTGGTGGCAGGCAAGACCCCTGCCCTTGCGGTGCAAGCCAACACCGGCCCTTACGCAAAAACGCCGCTGGTAACGGCCTTCATCCGTGACACCAGCAAGGGCCTCTACGGTGCCAACACGCTCTTTCTTGGCATTGGTGAACCCTTGCAGCAGGTACTGGCAAAGGCCGACGAATTGGGCCAGACCATCGGTCTGATTGTCAGTGGCGTGGGTATTGCCGGTATTTTTCTGGCTGTCGCCGTGGCCCGCTATTTGATCAACCCAATCAACAAATTAAACAAGGTGGTGCAGAACTTTTCGGTCGACCAAGACATGGGTGCATTGCCGGTGCAAAGAAAAGACGAACTGGGTCAACTGGCGCGCAGCTTTCTGGTGATGCACAAGCAGATCAAGCTGCAGTTTGCCGAACTGCAACTGAGTCATCAGGAAATGGAAAAACTGGCGCGGCATGATGCGCTCACCAACCTGCCCAACCGCCGACTTTTCCTGGAACGACTGGAGAACGCCATTGCGCATGCCAAACGGGCTTCTCAACCCTTGGCGCTGCTGTTCATCGACCTGGACAAGTTCAAAGATATCAACGACCGCTTCGGCCATGAAGCCGGTGACATCGTGCTCAAAGCCGTCGCCGATCGACTGAGTACCAACGTGCGTGAAACTGACACCGTGGCCCGCCTGGGTGGCGATGAATTCGTGGTTCTGCTGGAAAGCGTATCGAGCCTGGACAAGGTGGCTGACATTGCAAACAAGCTGTGTCGCAGCATGCACGAGCCGCTACCCTTCGCCGACCAAAGCCTTGTCATTGGGATGAGCGTGGGCGTGGCAATGTATCCACAAGACGGTGACTCCCTCGATCAGCTCATCAACAATGCCGATCGGGCCATGTACCAAGCCAAGGCGGACCCTGATCAGCGCGTGCATTTTGTATCCTCGCCCACTGAGGTCGGTGCATAGCTGGCACCATGCAGCCCTAAACTGCGGTGTGCTTGTTCAGTACCACCAGGGCAATGCCGCCCAGCACAGCCGTTGAGGTCAGCAGCAAGCGCAGGGTGATGGGCTCCTGCACAAACAGCACACCGGCCAATGCCGCCAGTACCGGCACACTCAATTGCACCGTGGCCGCGCGGGTTCTGGTGAGCCGCGGCACCACGGCGTACCAGATGGCGTAACCCAGGCCAGAGGTCACTGCCCCGGACAGCATCGCGTACAGCAGGCCCAAAGTATCGCGTTGTTGCTGCGCCAGCAGCGCGCCACTGAGCAGCGCCGACAGGAATGCAGCCCGCAAAAAGTTCCCGGCCGTTTCGCCTGTGGGGTCAGCCACACCGCGCCCGCGTAGCGAATACACGCCCCAGGCAACACCCGAGGCCAGCATCAGCAAAGCGCTCCCCAGGGGTGGCGCCTCCAGACTGGGAGTCAAGATGGCGACCAGCCCGGCCAGAGCCAGCAGCAAGCCAATCACCTGGCGGGTGTTGAGCCGCTCACCCAGCCACAAGCCAGTCAGGATCATCGTGGCCTGCACCGCGCCAAACAACAGCAAAGCGCCCATACCGGTTGACAGCTGGTGGTACGCAAAAGAAAAGGCAGCGGCATAAAAAAACAAGGCCAACGCAGACAGCCAATTGCCACCGAAACCATTCATGCGGCCAGATGAGGTGGACACCACACCCCGAAAGTGACGTCGGCCATAGACCAACAAAGCCAGCATCAAGGCGCCCGAGACCAGGCGCACCGTGGTAAAGCTGGCCGCATCAATAGACGTCTGCCGAAGCGCCAGCCGGCACAGCACGGAGTTGCCGGCAAAACACAGCATCGTCACCAGGGTGAGCAGTGCCAGGCGGATGGTGGACATGAAAAATTTCTCCTGTTAAACAACGCTAGAACCACAGTGCCAATGAGGAGGATTCTGGCTCAAGGCTTGCGGGTGATCTTGTCGCGCAGGGTCACAAACTCTTCGGCCGCTGAAGGGTGCAGCGCCACGGTGGCATCAAAGTCGGCTTTGGTGGCCCCCATGCGGATCGCAATGGCCAGGCCCTGAATGATCTCGGGTGCGTCTGCCCCCACCATGTGCGCGCCCAGCACGCGCTGGCTCGCCGTGTCGACAATCAGCTTGATGAGGGTGCGCTCGTCGCGCCCCGAAAGGGTGTGGCGCATGGCGCGGAATGTGCTGCTGTAGATGTCGATTTCGCCATACCGGGTCAGCGCCTGGGCCTCAGTCAGCCCGACGGTGCCGATGGGCGGCTGGCTGAACACGGCCGAGGGCACGGTGGTCAGGTCGGCGCTGACGGGAGTTGGCCCAAACAAGGTATTGGCCAGCGCTGCACCTTCGCGAATGGCTACCGGTGTCAGCGCAATGCGGTTGGTGACATCGCCCACGGCGTGAATGCTGGCGATGCTGGATTGGCCAAAGGCGTTGACCTTGACGCCGCCCGCCTGGTCCAGCGCCACTCCGACCTCGGTCAAACCCAGGCCCTGGGTGTTGGGTACCCGCCCGGTGGCGTACAGCACGGCATCCACTTCAAGCGTTGAGCCCTGTATGCCGGTGAGTGACACGGACAAGCTGGCATCGTTCAATTGATCAATCCGCGCCACCTCCTGGTGCAGCAGCACGGTGATGCCTTTTTTGACCATCTCGCCGTGCAGGTGCGCGCGCACGTCGTCGTCAAAGCCGCGCAACACCTGCTCACCCCGGTAACACAGGGTGACCTGCGCGCCCAGGCCGTTGAGAATGCCGGCAAATTCCACCGCAATGTAGCCACCGCCAACGATCAGCACGCGCTGCGGTAACTGCGGCAAATCGAACACCTCGTTGGACGTGATGGCGTGCGCCATGCCCGGAATTTTCGGTACGAAGGGGGTCCCACCGGTGGCCACCAGGATGTGCTCGGCGGATATCTTCTGCCCGTTCACCGTCACCGTGTGCGCATCCAGCAGGCGTGCTGCGCCATGCATCACTTCCACCTTGGACCCTTTCAGGTTGTTTTCATACAGGCCGCTCAA
>JAQSDS010000295.1 GCA_029946045.1 Rhodoferax sp. | reverse complement strand
TGTCGCACTGCACACCGACGTCGTGGTTGACATCACTGTTTCCGTGTACGGCGAAACAGCCTGATACCGGTTCATCCAGAAAAAGCCGCCCGTGGCAACATGGGCGGCTTTTTTTGCGATGTGCTATGAAGTCGACAAGCCCTTGAACAGCATGTACGCCGCCAGCAGATACAAAATACTGGCAAAGATGCGTTTCAGGCGTTTGACAGGGAGCTTGTGCGCAGCCTTTGCCCCAAGTGGTGCTGTTGAAACACTGCAAGTGGCAATGACGAGCAAGCCTGGTAACCAGATGTAGCCCAGCGAGTAGGGCGGTAGATGCTCAAGCGACAAGCCGCTCAAAATATAACCAGTTGCGCTGGCCAGGGCGATCGGAAAGCCAAGTGCCGCAGAGGTTGCGACCGCGTTGTGGATGGATACATTCACCCAGGTCATGAACGGCACGCTGATAAAACCGCCACCAGCCCCTACCAGTCCCGACAAAAAACCGATCGCTGAACCGGCACCGAGCAAACCGAAGGTTCCAGGTATGTCCCGACTTGGCGGTGGCTTCTTATCCAAAAACATTTGGGTAGCTGAAAAACTGACAAACAGCGCAAAGAAAATGGCCAGTGACGACCCTTTGAGCAGGGCAAAAACACCCATGCTGGCAACCATGCCACCCAGGACGATCCCAGGTGTTAATTTTTTGACCAGGTCCCAGCGCACAGCCTCTCGTTTATGGTGTGCCCGCACACTGGATATGGAAGTGAAAACAATGGTTGCCATGGAAGTGGCAATGGCCATTTTGATGGTCAGTTCAGGTGCCACGCCGCGGTTGGTCAGGATGATAGTCATGAACGGCACCATGATCATGCCGCCACCAATACCCAAAAGCCCAGCCAGAAAACCGGTACATAAGCCGAGCGTCGCCAGTTCAAGAATGAGCAAGGGTTCAAGGAACATGGTGAGAATGAAAATAGGGTGCCTGCGCGTGTCACCGGGTCCTCATCCTGAACCGGGGTTCAGGTGGGCGAGGGCAGTCGATGTCTTGGGTTCATCTAACGCGAGACGATCACGCTGACAGGACAATGTTCCAAGCCCGTGCTCTAAGAGCATTGGTTCAAGGAATTATAAAACCCGGCAAACACGGCAGGCAAATTGATTGTAGTGTCGCTAAAGATGGCTGCGGCTCGAAATGGAAGAAAAATAAGCTATTTGGATCGTGCAATCTGCACGTAAATCTCGTTGATTTTGATCATGCCTAACTCCATACGCGCCTTTTCCTCAATCATTTCAAGCCCTTCCTTCAAGTCCCGAACTTCAGCGGCAAGTTGGTGATTGGCCTGAACTGCTTGTTGGTTCAACTCGTTTTGTGCCTTGAGTTGCCCCGTGAGTTGCGCCACATTCGGAATGCTGCCGCGCCCTGACCACAACTGCGCGTGCAGAATCACGAGCAGTGCAATCAGGCAGAGCATCACCGAACGTGAGCCCATGGCTACGCCTAGCGAAGGTTATAAAAGGCGGCACGCCCGGGGTAGCTGGCGATGTCACCCAGGTCCTCTTCGATGCGTAGCAACTGGTTGTACTTGGCCATGCGGTCCGAGCGGCTCAGTGAGCCTGTCTTGATTTGCAATGCGTTGGTGCCCACAGCAATGTCGGCAATGGTGGAATCTTCGGTTTCACCCGAGCGGTGGCTGATCACCGCCGTGTAACCCGCACGTTTAGCCATCTCGATGCAGGCAAAGGTTTCGGTCAGGGTGCCAATCTGGTTGATCTTGATGAGGATCGAATTGGCAATGCCTTTGTCGATCCCTTCCTTGAAGATTTTGGTGTTCGTGACAAACAGGTCGTCACCAACGATTTGTACCTTTTTACCCAGGCGATCCGTCAAGACTTTCCAGCCGTCCCAGTCGCCCTCGGCCATGCCGTCTTCGATGCTGATGATCGGGTATTTGTCGACCCAGGTGGCCAACATGTCGGTCCAGGCCTCGGCACTCAGCACCAGACCTTCGCCTTGCAGGTGGTATTTGCCATCCTTGTAAAACTCACTGGCGGCGCAATCCAGGCCAATGGCGATTTGTTCGCCTGCGGTGTAGCCAGCTTGGTCAATCGCCTGCAAGATCAGCTGAATCGCGGCTTCGTGGTTTTCTACGTTGGGAGTAAAGCCACCTTCGTCGCCCACGGCGGTGCTCATGCCTTTTCCGTCGATGATTTTCTTCAGGGCATGGAACACTTCAGCGCCATAGCGCAGGGCCTCCCTGAAACTGGGCGCGCCGAGCGGGATGATCATGAACTCCTGCAGGTCGAGGCTGTTGTTGGCGTGGGCGCCACCGTTGATGACGTTCATCATGGGTACCGGCAATTGCATGCCCCCCATGCCACCAAAGTAGCGGTACAGTGGCAAGCCGGATTCTTCGGCTGCCGCGCGAGCAACCGCCATCGACACTGCCAGCATGGCGTTGGCGCCCAGACGGCTCTTGTTTTCGGTGCCGTCCAGATCAATGAGGGTTTTGTCCAGAAACGCCTGCTCGGAAGCGTCCAGACCCAACACGGCCTCGGAAATCTCGGTGTTGATGTGTTCAACCGCCTTGAGTACGCCTTTGCCCAGGTAGCGGGATTTGTCGCCATCACGCAGTTCGATGGCTTCGCGGCTGCCTGTTGAGGCACCCGATGGCACCGCAGCGCGGCCCATGGTACCGGACTCCAGCAACACATCGCACTCGACCGTGGGGTTGCCACGAGAGTCCAGAATTTCACGACCGACGATATCTACGATTGCACTCATGGTTTTCTTTCTCTAAAGAAATTAAAGGAAATAGGGGTGTTGGCTTGGATCAAGCGGAAAATTGGTTCTCTAGGAATCCTTGCCGCTTTGTCACTTGGTCCAGCGCCAACAAGGTTTCCAGCAAAGCTTTCATGTGTTTCAGCGGCACGGCGTTGGGTCCGTCGCTGAGGGCTTTGGACGGATCCGGGTGCGTTTCCATGAACAGGCCGGCCACACCGACCGCGACCGCTGCGCGTGCCAGTACCGGCACCATCTCGCGCTGACCGCCGCTGCTGGTGCCCTGGCCGCCAGGTAACTGCACCGAATGGGTGGCATCGAAGACCACCGGCGCACCGGTGTCGCGCATGATGGCGAGCGAACGCATGTCGCTCACCAGGTTGTTGTAGCCAAAGCTGACACCGCGTTCACAGGCCATGAAGTTGTCTTCAGGCAGGCCCTTTTCACGAGCGGCAGCGCGGGCTTTGTCGATCACGTTTTTCATGTCGCCCGGCGCCAGAAACTGGCCTTTTTTGATGTTAACCGGTTTATTCAGCGAAGAAACTTTCTG
>JAQSDS010000294.1 GCA_029946045.1 Rhodoferax sp. | reverse complement strand
CTGAAAATAATGCTTTTGGCAATTTGCCCCAGGGCCACGCCGAGCGCATCGGCGGCCTGCTGTGCGGTACGCGCCGCATCGTCAAGCATGACGGGCGGGTGCGGGTGGCCCTTGTCCTGCAGGGCGCGTGCCACGCGCTGCATGCCTTCAGGCAGGGGCTTCAGTTCAGCGCCGCACATCAGGCTTGCCGCTTGGTCAACAGCGCCTTGCCCGCGCGTGCGTTGGTTGGGCGCTGCAAGAAGTCACTGATGTACTGTCCTGCATCAATCAGCAAGTCCAGGTCAATGCCGGTCTCGATGCCCATGCCGTGCAGCAGGTACACCACGTCCTCAGAAGCCACGTTGCCGGTGGCACCCTTGGCATAAGGACAACCGCCCAGCCCGGCCACCGAGGTATCAAACTGCCAGACGCCCATTTGCAGGCAGATCAAGGTGTTGGCCAGGGCCTGGCCATAGGTATCGTGAAAATGGCCCGAAATGTCATTGAGGTCATAGTGCTTGAGCGTGGCTTCCACCGCGCGCTGCACCTTCAGCGGCGTGCCCACGCCAATGGTGTCGGCCACACCCACATGCTGCACGCCGATGCCTTTCATGAGACCGGCCAGGTAGCTCACCCGCTCGGGCGCAATGTCACCCTCATACGGACAACCCACACTGCAGCTCATGGCACCGCGCACGTAAATGCCCGCGTCACGCGCTGCAGCCACCACCGGCGCAAAGCGCTCCATGCTCTCGGCAATGCTGCAGTTGATGTTCTTCTGGCTGAAGGCCTCGCTGGCAGCGCCAAACACCACGATTTCGTCGGGCTGTGACGCCATGGCGGCCTCAAAACCCTTGAGATTGGGCGTCAGCACCGAATAACGCACACCGGGCAGGCGCTTGATACCGGCCATCACGTCCAGGTTGTCGGCCATCTGCGGCACCCATTTGGGGCTGACAAAACTGGTGACTTCAATTTCTTTCAAGCCGGCGGCTTGCAGCCGGTGCACCAGTTCGATCTTGACGGCGGCCGGCACCAGGCTCTTCTCGTTTTGCAGGCCGTCACGGGGGCCGACTTCGACCAGTTTGACTCGGGATGGAAGACTCATTTTTTATTCCTGTTCCAGACCCCACCGGCCTGGGTTGCACATCACTCAATAACCACGCGAGGTGTCGACGATACCGGCAATTCTCTCACCCCGCTCCAGCGCGGCTATCTTGCCAACCATCTGCGCAATACTGGTCTCTCGCAGGGTACGGGCCGAGGTATGCGGGGTCATGGTTATTTTGGGATGATGCCAAAACGGGTGCGCTGGGGGCAAGGGTTCCGTGCGAAACACGTCCAGCGTGGCACCGGCCAGGTGGCCGCTGTCGAGCAGCGCCAGCAGATCATCGTCCACCAGATGGGCACCGCGCGCCACGTTGATGACATAGCCGCCGGGATGCAAACGGCTCAAGGTGGTGCGGTTCATGATGCCCAGGGTTTCAGCCGTGAGCGGCAGCAGGTTGACCAAGATGCGGCTGGCTGCCAGAAACGCATCCAGCTGGTCGCCGCCATGAAAACCGCGCACACCATCCAGTTGTTTGGGAGTACGGCTCCAGCCATTGACCGGGAATTCAAAATGCGTCAGCGCCTGCGCCACCCGCTGGCCCAGAACGCCCAGGCCCATGACGCCGACGGGGAAGTCAGCACGATGCTGCGACGGATGCACCGTCCAATGGCCCTGACTGATGTCGGCGGCATACACATCAAACTCGCGAAAATGGCGAATCACCGCGTGGCACACGTACTCGGCCATTTGCACCGCCATGCCGGCGTCGTCCAGGCGCACAAAGCTGGCGCTGGAGGGCAGGCGCAGTTTCAGCAAGGCATCGACACCAGCGCCGATGGCAAACACCGCCTTGAGCTGCCGCTGCTCGTCAAAAAATTGTTGCGGTGGTGCCCACACCACGGCGTAGTCGGCCGGGCTGGCGCCGGCTTGCCAAAGCTCCACCTGGGCCTGAGGTAAGGCGGCCCGCAGGCCCGCCAGCCAGGGGGCTGGTTCGGTACCGGTGCAGCAAAACGCAATCTTCATGACTGAATCGTCAACTTAAGCAGCTCGGCCCCCTCCACCACTTGGTCACCGGGGGCGTAAAGCAATTCTTCGACCACGCCGTCGATGGGCGCGGCAATGGTGTGCTCCATTTTCATGGCATCCATCACGGCCAGCGCCTGGCCGCGCTTGACGACGTCTCCGGCCTTGACCGCAAACGACACCACCTTGCCCGGCATGGGAGCCGTCAGGCGACCGACTTCGGCGGGGGCTTCACCGGCGTGCAACAGCAGGTCAATGGCAATGATGTGCGTCGCCCCATGCGCGGTATGAATGTAGCCGACCTCCCCTTGTCGATAGACATGGACCAAAGTTCGCTGACCGGCAAAGCGCAAATCAATGCCCTGGGGTGTGGCCGAAAATTCCAGCACCCCTGCAGCATCACCCACGCTGAACGACAGCGCACCATCGTGCAGATAAGTCAAGCCCGCCTGCACCTGCTCGCCGGCAAATTCAAACGCAAATCGGCGCGTGAAAACACCGTGGCTGCGCCAGCCATCGGTCTTGCTGAAGGGGTCTGAGCTCTCTGCAAGACGCTCATCCAACAGGGTTTGCGCCACATCGGCAGCGGCAGCCGTTGCCAGGCCCACGCGCTCCTGGTTGAACAACACTGCGGCCTCACGCGGGATCAAACCGGTGTCCAAATTGGCCTGGGCAAAAGAGGGCGATTGCAGCACATAGCGCAAGAACTGCACATTGGTCGTCAGGCCGACGATGTGGGTTTGCGCCAGCGCATCGTCCAGCCGCGCCAGCGCCTGTTCACGGGTATCGCCATGAACAATGACTTTGGCCACCATGGAATCGTAAAACGGGCTGATGGCATCAAACTGGCGCACACCATCGTCAAAACGCACCGGGCTGATGGCAAAGCTGCTGCAGACCGGTTTGCGGTACACATCGAGCGTACCGGTGGCGGGCAGAAAGTTGTTGTCAGGATTTTCCGCACAAATACGTGCCTCGATGGCGTGACCGGTGATCTTGAGCTGGTCCTGCTGCAGCGGCAGCGGCTCGCCACTGGCCACGCGCAATTGCCATTCCACCAGGTCCTGGCCGGTGATGGCTTCAGTGACCGGGTGTTCGACCTGGAGGCGGGTGTTCATTTCCATGAAGAAGAAATGCATCGACCCATCGCCGCTTTGCTCGACGATGAACTCCACGGTGCCGGCACCGACGTAGTTCACCGCGCGGGCCGCAGCCACAGCGGCTTGCCCCATGCGCGCACGCAACTCGGGCGTCATACC
>JAQSDS010000293.1 GCA_029946045.1 Rhodoferax sp. | reverse complement strand
CACAGCGTGGTGCTGGTTCGTGGCGGTCGTGTCAAGGACTTGCCTGGTGTGCGTTACCACATCGTGCGTGGTTCGCTCGACTTGCAAGGCGTGAAAGATCGCAAGCAATCGCGTTCCAAATACGGTGCCAAGCGTCCCAAGGCTAAATAAGCCGCTGGTTCGTTCAATTAAAAGGTGTTTGTTTGCTGCGTGGCGCAGGAAATGAACGTAGTGACCCAATGTTCGGGTCGAGTAAGTGAGAGTCTTATTTGTTAACTCTCGCGGTGTTTGAAAAAACGCCAACTGAAGCAATAGAGGTGAAAAAATGCCACGTCGTCGCGAAGTCCCTAAACGTGAAATTCTGCCGGATCCTAAATTCGGCAATGTCGAGCTGTCCAAATTCATGAACGTGATCATGGAAGGTGGCAAAAAAGCAATCGCCGAGCGCATCATTTATGGCGCGCTTGAGCAAATCGAAAAGAAGAACCCTGGTAAAGACCCGGTTGAGGCCTTCACCATGGCCATCAACAACGTCAAGCCGCTGGTCGAGGTCAAGTCTCGCCGCGTCGGTGGCGCCAACTACCAGGTGCCCGTTGAAGTGCGTCCTGTCCGTCGTTTGGCTCTGTCCATGCGTTGGATCAAGGAAGCCGCCCGCAAGCGTGGTGAAAAATCCATGGCGCTGCGCTTGGCCAATGAACTGATGGAAGCCACCGAAGGTCGTGGCGGTGCCATGAAAAAGCGTGACGAAGTTCACCGCATGGCAGAGGCTAACAAGGCCTTCTCGCACTTCCGCTTCTAATTGGCGGCTACTGCGCGGCTTTCATACGTCGTTGCAGCCCCTTGTCGTGCTAAACGCACTGCCTACGGGGCTACGCCTAGTCTGAAAACCGCTCGCTACGCCGCGAAGATCAAAAGTCTTTGTGGCGTAGTCGTTTAAAAATTTAGATCAACCAAGGATCCATCATGGCTCGCCATACCCCCATTGAGCGCTACCGCAATATCGGTATCTCTGCTCACATCGACGCCGGTAAAACCACCACCACCGAGCGCGTCCTTTTTTACACTGGTGTGAACCACAAAATTGGTGAAGTTCATGATGGCGCCGCCACCATGGATTGGATGGAGCAAGAGCAGGAGCGCGGCATCACAATCACGTCTGCTGCCACCACCTGCTTCTGGAAGGGTATGGACAAGTCCTTGCCTGAGCACCGCATCAACATCATTGATACCCCCGGCCACGTCGACTTCACGATTGAAGTTGAACGTTCCATGCGCGTGCTTGATGGCGCCTGCATGGTTTATTGCGCCGTGGGCGGTGTGCAGCCCCAGTCTGAAACTGTGTGGCGTCAGGCCAACAAGTACAAGGTGCCGCGTCTGGCCTTTGTCAACAAGATGGACCGCACCGGTGCCAACTTCTTCAAGGTCGTGGACCAGATGAAACTTCGCCTGAAGGCGTCGCCCGTGCCCATGGTGATCCCAATTGGCGCTGAAGAAAACTTCACCGGCGTGGTTGACCTGATCAAGATGAAAGCCATCATCTGGGACGAAGCGTCTCAGGGCATGCTGTTCGACTACCGTGAAATTCCCGCTGAACTGCTCGAGCTCGCCAAGTCATGGCGCGAGAAGATGGTTGAGGCCGCCGCTGAAGCCAACGAAGAACTTATGAACAAATACCTTGAAGAAGGTGATTTGTCTGAAGAAGAAATCAAGTTCGGTATTCGCACGCGCACCATCGCCAGCGAAATCCAGCCCATGTACTGTGGCTCGGCTTTCAAGAACAAGGGCGTGCAGCGTATGCTGGATGCCGTGATCGAATTCATGCCGTCGCCAGTGGACATTCCGCCGGTCAAGGGCATGGACGAAGACGAATTGCCAATCGTGCGCCAGGCCAGCGACTCAGAGAAATTCTCGGCTCTCGCGTTCAAGTTGATGACTGACCCGTTTGTCGGTCAGTTGACTTTTGTGCGCGTGTACTCTGGTGTGCTGACCAAGGGCGACACGGTTTACAACCCGATTCGCGGTAAGAAAGAGCGCATCGGCCGTATCGTGCAAATGCACGCCAACAAGCGCGAAGAAGTGAGCGAAATTGTTGCGGGTGACATTGCTGCCTGTATCGGTTTGAAAGACGTGACCACGGGCGAAACCTTGTGCGATCCGAACGCCATCATCATGCTGGAACGCATGGTGTTCCCTGAGCCTGTGATTACCCAGGCAGTCGAGCCGAAAACCAAGGTTGACCAGGAAAAGATGGGTATTGCCCTGCAGCGTCTGGCGCAAGAAGATCCGTCTTTCCGCGTCAAGACTGACGAAGAGTCGGGTCAGACCCTGATCGCCGGTATGGGTGAGCTTCACCTCGAAATTATTGTTGACCGCATGAAGCGCGAATTCGGCGTCGAAGCCAACGTCGGCAAGCCTCAGGTAGCCTACCGCGAAACCATCCGCAAGACCATCGAAGATGCCGAAGGCAAGTTCGTTCGTCAGTCCGGTGGTAAGGGTCAGTATGGTCACGTGGTGCTCAAGATTGAGCCCAATGAAGCCGGTAAGGGCATCGAGTTTGTTGACGCGATCAAGGGCGGTGTGGTGCCACGCGAGTACATCCCCGCAGTTGAAAAGGGTATCCACGAAGCCGTCACGCAAGGCGTGTTGGCCGGCTACCCGGTGGTCGACGTCAAGGTGACCTTGCACTTTGGTTCCTACCACGACGTGGACTCGAACGAATTGGCCTTCAAGATGGCTGCTATTTTTGGCTTCAAGGAAGGCTGCCGCAAGGCCGGTCCCGTGATTCTTGAGCCCATGATGGCGGTTGAAGTGGAAACGCCCGAAGACTACGCTGGCAACGTGATGGGCGACCTGTCCTCACGCCGCGGTATGGTGCAGGGCATGGAAGACATGGTTGGTGGCGGTAAAGCCATCAAGGCCGAAGTGCCGCTGTCTGAAATGTTCGGCTACTCGACCACGCTGCGTTCCATGTCCCAGGGTCGTGCAACTTACACGATGGAATTCAAGCATTACACGGAAGCTCCGCGCAATGTCTCTGAAGCCATCATGGCGGCAAGGGCAAAATAATTGCCCTGAGATTTGGGGTCAGACCACTCGCGCAGCGACGTGCTCTGACCCCATCTGAATAGATGTAATCGGGCTCCAGACCACTCGCGCAGCGATGTGCTCTGACCCCAACTGATCAAGAACTGTCTGCGATTTCGCACCCCAGGCTGCCCGTGGCCCAGGAACCAGTGACGAACTGCAAACATTAAACCAACTCACGGGCATTGCTCTTTTAAGGAATCGAAATGGGAAAAGAAAAATTCGCACGAACCAAGCCCCACGTCAATGTGGGCACCATCGGTCAC
>JAQSDS010000292.1 GCA_029946045.1 Rhodoferax sp. | reverse complement strand
CCAGTGCGCCCAGCAGCCACAACCAGCGCCCCCAGTGCGCAGTCAGGCGCACCACAATCAACATCAGCGCCAGGCCGTGCAGCACGCCAAAATAAATAAAACTGTTGGGAAACATCAGCCACGAACCCGCCGTGACCAGCAGCGCACCGCCAGCCACCTGGGCCCAGCGCCGCCAGAAGCGCGGCCAACTTTGCCCCTGCGCGGTGGCGATGGCCTGACCCATGCCGGCGCAAAGCAAAAACAAGCTCACGATCAGGGTACGCTGCCAGGTCCAGAACGGGTCGCGGTACACGTCCTGCGAGACCAGCTTGAAGTAGCGCAAATCAAACACGAAATGAAACACCGTCATCCAGAGCATGGCCAGGCCGCGCAGCGCATCAAGACGGTCAAAACGTTGGTTTTTCATGGCCAAAGTGTAAATTGACCCGGTGCCCGATAATCCTGCCCCATGTCCCTGCTGCCCCACCAACTCGAATTGTTAGCCCCGGCACGCGATGCCGCCATTGGCATTGAAGCCGTCAACCACGGAGCTGACGCCGTCTATATTGGCGGGCCGTCGTTTGGTGCGCGCACCAGTGCCGACAACACCGTGGCCGACATTGCCCGGCTGGTGGCGCACGCGCACCGCTTCAACAGCCGCATTTTTGTCACCATGAACACCATCCTGCGCGACGACGAGCTCGAAGGCGCGCGCGCCCTGGCCTGGCAGCTGTATGAGGCAGGGGTGGATGCGCTGATCGTGCAGGACATGGGCCTGCTCAACCTCGACATGCCGCCGCTGCAATTGCACGCCAGCACCCAGTGCGACATCCGCACGCCCGAGAAAGCGCGCTTTTTGCAAGATGTGGGCCTGACGCAACTGGTGCTGGCACGTGAACTCACGCTGCCACAAATTGCCGCTATTCGCGCTGCCACCGACCCTGCCCGCAGCACCCTGGAGTTTTTTGTCCATGGTGCGCTGTGCGTGGCCTACAGCGGCCAGTGCTACATCAGCGCGGCGCACACCGGGCGCAGCGCCAACCGCGGCGAATGCAGCCAGGCCTGCCGCCTGCCCTACCAGGTGGTCGATGACAAGGGCCGTTTTGTCGCGCACGACAAACATGTGCTGAGCATGAAGGACAACAACCAGAGCGCCAACATCGCCGCGCTGGTCGATGCTGGCGTGCGCAGCTTCAAAATTGAGGGCCGCTACAAAGACATGGCCTATGTGAAAAACATCACGGCGCATTACCGCAAGCTGCTCGACGACGTCATCGAGGCACGCCAGCACTCGGGCGACCCGTTGAGCCGCACCAGCAGCGGACTCACCACCTTCAGCTTCAACCCTGACCCCAATCAAAACTTCAACCGCGAATTCACCGACTACTTTGTGCAGGGCCGCCAGGACAACATCGGCGCCTTCGACACCCCCAAGAATCCAGGCCAGGCCATCGGCTTTGTCACCCAGGTCGGCCCCAACTGGGCTGAACTTGAGTTGAACGACCGCCAGGCCGTGCTGCACAACGGCGACGGCCTGTGCTACTACGACCTGCAAAAAGAGCTGGTTGGCCTGGCCATCAACCGCGCCGAATGCCTCAGCGCCAAAAAAGGCAGCTGGCGCGTCTTCCCCAAGGACGCCCTGGCCGACCTGAAAGACCTGCGCAAGGGCGTCGAGGTCAACCGCAACCGCGATGTCGACTGGCTGCACGCACTCGACAAAAAGTCCAGCGACCGCCGCATCCAGGTCTGGGCGCATCTGGCTGACACCGCCCATGGCATCACCCTGACCTTGACCGACGAAGACGGCTTCAGCGCCAGCGCGCAAGCCAGCCTGGAACGCACGCCGGCCAAGGAAAAATCCGCAGCGCTGGAGACCGTGGTCGACAACATCTCCAAACTGGGCACCACGATTTTTGCTGCCAGTGACGTGCAAGTGGCGTTTTCCCAACCCTGGTTTGTGCCAGCTTCGGTGCTGAACCCGCTGCGCCGCGAAGCCGTGCAAAAGCTGGAGACCGCACGCAGTGCCGGTTTTGTGCGCTGGCTGCCGGGTCAGGCGGTCGAGCCGCCAGCACCCTACCCCGAAGACACGCTGAGTTACCTGGCCAATGTCTTCAACCGGGCAGCGCGCAGCTTTTATGCACGTCACGGCGTCAAGGTGATCGCCGCCGCCTACGAAGCCATTGAAGAACCTGGCGAGGTGAGCCTGATGATCACCAAGCACTGCGTGCGGTTTTCGTTGAGCCTGTGCCCGAAACAGGCCAAGGGCGTGACCGGGGTACAGGGAACCGTCAAGGCCGAGCCACTGCAACTGATCAATGGCAAAGAGAAACTCACGCTGCGCTTTGACTGCAAGCCTTGCGAAATGCATGTGATGGGAAAAATGAAACCGGCCGTGGCCAAACAGTCAAGGCAGGAACTGGCCAGCGCCCGCGCCGATGCTGGCAAGCCACTGACTTTTTTCAAGACCCGGCCAACGGCTAGCGGCAGCGAATTCGGCCACTGACCCAGCACCCTGTGGGATCTGCACCCTGTGGGATCTGCACCCTGTGGGATCTGCACCCTGTGGGAGCGGCGCCCTGTGGGAGCGGCGCCCTCGCCGCGAATGTCCCAGGACAGCCATCGCGGGCCTCCCACAAGTTGCAGCCCCGCTACCTCGGGCTGCGCAGGCGATCGGCCAAATGGATCGCAATGTTGCGGATAAGGCGCTCACCCAGCAGCGGGTCAGTCAACACCAGGGCCTCATAAGCATCATGCGTCAGTGACCAAACCACGGCATCGGTGTCGGCAATAGCGTCGGCACTGCGCCCGGCGCCGTCGAGCATTGACATTTCGCCGATCATGACCCCTGGTGAAAAACTCACAAAACGGGGCCTGACCGGGCCCTTGCCGCCAATGATCGAGATCGAGCCCTGCGTCAGCACATAGAGCCTGTCACCCGGATCACCCTGGCGAAACAAGATGTCTCCGGCACGCAGCTGAAGAACTTCCATGCGTTCCTTGACGCGTGCCAGTTGGTGCGCATCCAGATGCCGCATCAGCGAGGTTTCAGCCAGCGGCACCTCGACCAGCAGAGCTGCCACACCAGCTTGCGCCAACAGCAGCTGCTCGGCCGCCTCCATGGCCCGATCGGCGTCTGGCCACCAATCAGCCCGGCCACCGTCTGGCAGGCGGTCACGAAAACAGCCATAGGTGCGCAAACGTTGGCCGCGTTCGTTGTCGGCACTGACACCGGCCAGCAGCAGCGACACGCCGCGGTGTTCAAGCTGACTGGAGAGTTGTTGCAGCATCATGGCACCCGATGCATCGATCATGCTGACCTGACTCAGGTCGAGTACCAAAACGCGGCAATCGGGCGGCAAGGACG
>JAQSDS010000291.1 GCA_029946045.1 Rhodoferax sp. | reverse complement strand
GTGCCAATGTTGCCGGGGCCGATCAGGGCGCATTTGATTTTTTTCATGAGAACTCCGTGCGTTGAAATTAAACGAGCGAGCGCACCACGCCGCCTTCAACGTGCAGGGCGGCACCGTTGGTGGCGGCAGCACGCGGGCTGCAAACATAGGTCACCATGGCGGCCACTTCAGCGGGCTCGATGAAGCGCTGCAGCAGGGACGTGGGACGGGCAAATTTGAAGAAATCCTGTTCGGCCTGTTCCAGCGTCTGGCCGGCGTCGCGCGCCAACGTAGCAAAGAACTCACCGACGCCTTCAGTTTTGGTGGGGCCGGGCAAGACGCTGTTGACGGTCACACCCGTGCCACGGCAGGTTTCTGCCATGCCGCGCGAGACCGACAACTGGGCCGATTTACTCATGCCGTAGTGCACCATCTCGGCCGGCGGGCAAATGCCGGACTCGCTGGAGATGAACACAATGCGGCCCCAGTTGCGCGCTTTCATGAGCGGCAGGTGATGCCGCGACAAACGCACACCGCTCATCACGTTGACTTCAAAAAAGCGCATCCAGTCGTCGTCACCGATGGTCTCAAAAGGCTTGGGTTCAAAAATGCCGAGGTTGTTGACCAGAATGTCGAGCTCACCGGCGGCATTCAGCAACTGCTGGCAACCGGTGGCGGTGGATAGGTCAGCGGCGACGCCATCGACCGAGGCATGCGGCAGTTCGGCCTGGATGCGCGCTACGGCACTGGCCAGCCGTGCCGGATCACGGCCATTGAGGATGACATGGGCACCCTCTGCCGCGAGCTCGCGGGCAGTGGCAAAACCAATGCCCGAGGTGGAGCCGGTCACCAGGGCCCGTTTGTTTTTAAGAAGAAGATCCATGTTTACTCCAAACTTTGCGGGTCAGACCACGCGCGAACCAATGAAACTTTGTGGGTCAGACCACTCGCAAAGCGACGTGCTCTGACACCAACTAACTTGAAACCTCGTGGGTAAGACCACTCGCAAAGCGACGTGCTCTGACCCCAACTGATTAACTCTTTGGATACAAAAACGGCTTGAGCCAATGCGTCAATTTAGGCGCAATGACCCAGGTCATGAGCAGCACCACCAGCATGGTGATCAGCATCACCCGCGGCAGCAGGGGCCAGTCGGCGACGAAAGGTGTCACCGTCAAAAACAAGCCATACACCGTGGGGCAAATGCCCAGCCAGGTGACCACCGCCACTTTCCAGCGCGGCGGCGGGGCTTGCTTGGGCCCCACGGGGGCAGCAAACCAGTGACCCAGGCCGCTGACCTGGCGCTGTGATTGACCTTCGATGTGCGGTGCAATCGCCGCCAGACCAAGCGAACGCGTTGGTGACTGCTGCCAGCCCTGCTGGTGCTCGGGTGAATCAAAGGCAAACACCACATGGTAGAGGTTGGCGTCATCGCCACTGCCCTCGTCATCGGGTCGCACCACTTGCCCACCGAGGTAGCCCGGAAACCCACTGGCAGCGGCGGTCATGTCAGCCATCGCTTGCTCGAAGGCGGCCTCATGCCCGGCCTTGACGCGGCGCGTGATCAGGACCGTGACCGCACCGGCGTGCTTGTTGTCTGTTGTCGTTGACATGGCGCGCTGCGAGCTCAGTGGAAGCGCACCGAGCAGCTGCCCATGCCGCCGATCGAGACGCGGAAGTTGTCACCCGCCTTGGCCGGTGCCATGGCCGCCAACGCGCCCGACAAAATGACTTCACCGGCTTTCAGGCCAATGCCCAGACGACCGAGGGTGTTGGCCAGCCAGGCCACCGCATTCAGCGGCGAGCCCAGGGCGGCGGCGCCGGAGCCGGTGCCAATGATGTCGCCATTTTTTTCCAACACCATGCCGCAGGTCGACAGGTCGATGTGGCGCGGGTCCACAGCGCAGTCGCCCAGCACAAAGACACCGCACGAGGCGTTGTCGGCCACGGTGTCCTGGATCTTGATTTTCCAGTCGCGAATGCGGGAATCGACGATTTCGAAACACGGCATGACACACTCGGTGGCGGCCAGCACATCGGCGTTGCTGATGCCGGGGCCCATCAGGTCGCGCTTGAGAATGAAGGCAATCTCACCCTCGGCCTTGGGCTGGATCAGCGTTGATGCGTCAATCGACTGGCCTTCGTTGTAGATCATGCCGTCGAGCAGGTAGCCAAAATCAGGCTGGTACACACCCAGCATGTTCATGACCGCCGCCGAGGTCACGCCAATCTTCTTGCCGACCACGCGCTCGCCGGCCTGCAGTCGGTTTGAGAGCATACGCTGCTGAATGTGGTACGCGTTCTCGATGGTGATGTCAGGGTGGCGGTTGGTCAGGGGCTCGAGCACGGTTTGCGTGCGCATGGCCTGAAAAAGCTCGTCGCCCAGGGTTTCGATCAGTTTGGCATCCATAGGTAAATCAATCCTGGTTGGGTAAAAAAGTGGCTGGGGTGGCGCGGGCGGTCTTAGGCCTGCAGCGCGTCCGCTTCGGCCAGGAAATTCCCGACCAGTTGCGAAAAGCGGGCAGCGTGTTCAATCTGGGTCCAGTGGCCGCAACGGCCAAACACGTGCAATTGCGAGCGGTTAATCCACTGCGCCAGCGTCTGCGAGTTGGCCAGCGGAATCACCATGTCTTCACGGCCATGCACCACCAGGGTTTCATGCGACAAGGCGCGAATGTCTTCCTCGCGGCTGGCCAACGACTCCACACCGTTTTGGCGTGGCGCCGGGAACATCGACTGGAAGGCTTCCTGAAAGCCGGGCTGGATGCTGGCCTTGTAACGCAACTCGGCCAGTTCGTCGCTCATGAGGGAGCGGTCAAAGGCAAACACGTCGAGCAGCTTGCGCATGTTGGCAATGGACGGCTGGTAACCCCAGACGGCATCCAGACCGGGTGTGATCGGGAACGACACACCGGCTGCGCCCATCAGCACCAGGCGGCGTACCCGCTTGGGGTGGGCAATGGCCAGCGCCAGGGCCAGGCCACCGCCAAACGAGTTGCCGACCAGGTCGGCCTGTTCAATGCCCAGGGCATCAAGCAGACCCACGGCCTGCGCCACCCAGGTGGCCATGTTGTACTGGATGCCGGCCGGACGCTCGCTGTAGCCAAAACCGACCATGTCGGGTGCAATCACCCGGCGCTCTTTGGCCAGCACCGGAATGCTGAGGCGCCAGTTGGCCCAGGCGCTGACGCCCGGACCCGAGCCGTGGATCATCAACAGCGGAAAGCCCGTGCCGACGTCGTGGTAGTTGGTGGTAATACCGTTGGCAACAATGGATTTGCCGATTTCAGGATTTTGAGCCATGGTTTCTTTCAGTACTTGATCATCACGTTGCGCAGCTCGGTATAGAACTCCAGCGAGTGCACC
>JAQSDS010000290.1 GCA_029946045.1 Rhodoferax sp. | reverse complement strand
ATTTCGCCGTCGAATTCGTTGTCAGGACTGGCGGCATTGAACTGGTCCCGGGCCAGACGCATTTTGCGGGCCGACCCCCGGTTGGACGAGCCGTTGTTGGAATGCGATAAAAACGCCACCTTGGGCGCAATACCAAAGCGGCGCACTTCGTCGGCGGCCATGCGGGCAATGTCAGCCAGCTGCTCGGCGCTGGGGTCCTCGTTGACATAGGTGTCGGCCACGAAGATGGAGTATTGCTCTAGCATCAGCGCGTTCAGGGTGGCAAAGCCGGAAGCGCCCGCCTTGACACCCAGGATGTCGCGCACATAGTCCAGGTGCACGTCGAAGCGGCCATGCAGGCCGCACAGCATGGCGTCGGCGTCGCCGAGTTTGACCATCAGCGCGGCGATGGTGGTGGTGGAGCGGCGCACGGCCGCCTTGGCGGCTTCGGGGCTGACGCCATGGCGGCCCATGACCTGGTGGTAGGTTTCCCAGTACTGGCGAAAACGCGGGTCGTCTTCAGGGTTGCAGCAGTCAAAGTCGCGGCCCAATTGCAGGCGCAGGCCAGCCTTGAGAATGCGGGCTTCGATGACCGCTGGGCGGCCAATCAATATAGGGCGTGCCAACCCGCCTTCGACCACCAGTTGGGCCGCGCGCAGCACGCGGTCGTCTTCACCTTCAGCATAGGCCACCCGCTTGGCGCTGTCGGGGGCATTGCGGGCGGCGTTGAACACCGGCTCCATCAGCAGGCCAGTGGAGTAAATGAAGCGTGACAACTGGCGCCGGTAAGCGTCCATGTCCTTGATGGGGCGCTTGGCCACACCCGAGGCCTCGGCGGCTGCGGCCACGGCCGGCGCAATGCGCAGGATCAGACGCGAGTCAAAAGGCTTGGGAATGATGAAGTCGACGCCAAAGGCCAGGTCCTGACCGGCGTAGGCATGCGCCACTTCTTCGCTGATGTCGGCCTTGGCCAGGGCGGCAATTTCGTGCACGCAGGCCAGCTTCATGGCTTCTGTGATCTGGGTCGCGCCGCAGTCCAGCGCGCCGCGGAAGATGTAGGGGAAACACAGGACGTTGTTGACCTGGTTCGGGTAGTCCGAGCGGCCGGTGGCAATGATGCAGTCGGGGCGCACCGCCCTGGCCAGTTCCGGGCGAATTTCTGGCTCGGGGTTGGCCAGGGCCAGAATGATAGGCTGGCTGGCCATGGTCTTGACCATGTCCTGCGTCAGCACGCCCGCGGCAGAGCAGCCCAAAAACACATCGGCCTCATTCACGGCATCGGCCAGTGTGCGGGCGGATGTGTCTTGCTCAAAGCGGGCTTTGGACTCGTCGTAACCGCCGGGACGGCCTTTGTAGACCACCCCCTTGGAGTCGCAAATAAACACGTTCTTGACCTGCACACCCAGCCCGATCATCACGTTCAGGCAGGCGATGGCTGCCGCGCCGGCACCCGACACCGCCACTTTGACGTCGCCAATTTTTTTGCCGACCAGTTCCAGGGCGTTGATGAGTGCGGCGCTGCTGATGATGGCGGTGCCGTGCTGGTCGTCGTGGAACACCGGAATGCCCATGCGGGCCTTGAGTTTTTCCTCGATGTAAAAACACTCGGGCGCCTTGATGTCTTCCAGGTTGATGCCGCCCAACGTGGGCTCCAGCGCGGCAATGATCTCGATCAGCTTGTCGGGGTCGCGTTCGGCCAGCTCGATGTCGAACACATCGATGCCGGCAAATTTCTTGAACAGGCAGCCCTTGCCCTCCATCACCGGTTTGCCGGCCAGCGGGCCGATGTCGCCCAGGCCCAGCACGGCCGTGCCATTGGTGACCACGCCCACCAGGTTGCCACGGCTGGTGTAGTCGTAGGCCAGGTCGGGGTTGGCCTGAATGTCGAGGCAGGGGTAGGCCACACCAGGCGAGTAGGCCAGCGCCAGGTCGCGCTGGTTGACCAGCGGCTTGGTGGCGTTGACCGAGATCTTGCCGCGCGTGGGGAAGCGGTGGTAGTCGCGCGAAGCGTCACCCAAAGCTTGTTCTGCCTGCGAAAGTTCATTACTCATCTGGATTTCCTCGTTATGTGGATGGCACGCACTGTACACCTGCAGGGAGAAATTTTTCTGATTGAATGGCCGCGACTTGATCCAGGTTAAACCAGCAAGTCATGCAGGGTGCGCGCAATCACTTTGGTGGCGCGGCGCAGATCTTCGAGTTCCAGCCGCTCGTCGGCGCGCTTGGCGTGCGACTCCAGCACTGTGCGCGGACCGGCGCCGTAGATCACGCCGGGAATGCCGGCTTCGCTGAAAATCCGGACATCGGTGTACAGCGGTGTCCCTAAAGCCGGAATGTCTTGCTTAAAGATGGATTTGCCATGGGCCTGAATGGCATCCACCAACGGTTGGTTGCCCGGCAGTGGCCGCATGCTGTTGGCCAGCAACATGCGCCTGACATCGACGCTGATACCCGGCAGCTGTGCTGCGCTGCGCTGGATGAGTTCGCGCAAGCCGGCTTCCACGTCGGCGGCGTTTTCTTCGGGAATCATGCGCCGGTCGAGCTTGAAGCTGACGCGCCCGGGGATGACGTTGGTGTTGGTGCCGCCCTCGATCAGTCCGACGTTGAGATAAGGGTGGTTGATGCCTTCCACCTGCGAGGTGATCGATTGGTAGAGCGTGTTCTGCGCGTACAGCGTGTTGAGAATTTTGACCGCCGCCTGAAGCGCATCCACACCCGATTCGGGAATGGCGGCGTGCGCCATCTGGCCGTGCACGGTCACTTCGAGCTGCAAGCAGCCGTTGTGCGCCGTGATGACCTGGTAGCTGAAGCCTGCGGCAATCATCAGGTCGGGCTGCGTGAGTTTGTGTTTGAGCAGCCAGCCGGGCCCCACTTCGCCGCCAAACTCTTCGTCGTAAGTGAACAGCAGCTCGAGCTGGCCATGGGTTGGTCGGCACACCGCCTCCAGCGCGCGCATGGCAAAGGTGAAGGTGGAGAAGTCGCACTTGCTGACTGCGCTGGCGCGGCCGTAAATTTTGCCGTCGTCGATTTCGCCACCGTAGGGGTCACGCGTCCAGCCTTCACCGGGCGGCACCACGTCGCCATGGGCATTGAGCGCAATGGTTTTGCCACCCGCCCCGTAGCGGTGACGCACGATCAGGTTGGTGATGCTTTGCAGCCCAGCGGCGTGCACCTCGGACGCAGGAACGGGGTGCTTTTCAACCTCGATGCCCATGGCTTGCAACAGCTCGGCAGTGCGCTCGGCGTGGGGTGCGTTGTTGCCTGGCGGCGTGTCGGTGGGGACGCGAATGAGTTCCTGCAGAAATTGAACCTGTTCGTCAAAGTGGGCGTCGATCCAGGCGTCGAGTTGGGTATAGGGTGTCATGGTCTTGGC
>JAQSDS010000289.1 GCA_029946045.1 Rhodoferax sp. | reverse complement strand
GAAGTGCCCTTGAGCACCCTGGCGTTCGTTGAGGTCAAATCCGGAACCGCCGGGGCCCCATTTGGCGATGAAGTCTTGCGGGGTCATCAGAACGGTTTGGTTATGGTACCGCCACTCTAGGCGCGCTGCGGCGCGATCTCGGAGGCGTAGTCGTAGAGCGCGCCCAGCAGGGCTTCGTCGCGCTCGTTGGCATCTTCGGCCAGCTTGTCGAGTGCTTCAAACAAGGCGTCCAATGTCAGCGCCCCACCCTCACCGTCAAACAGCCTTGCCGCGCGATGCGCCTCCCAGGTTTGGACCTCCTCGGCGCTCAGGCTGTGCGGGAAGTTACGTGCCCGGTAGCGCCACAACAATTCAGACAAACGCGCATCTTCAAACGCGGGTCGGGCAGTGGCCAGTTCGGCCGGGCTGCAGCGGCGCAGGTCGTTGAGGCGGCGGCGGTCGGCATTGCCGACAAAGCCGCCGTACAGGTCTTCATCAACATCCACCGGCGCGGCATTTGGCCGGGCAAACACCTGCGCCCAAATGGCGCTCATGTCGGGCAAATCACGGGCAGCTGCCGCGTGTTGCAGCTGGGCTGCCAGGTCCACACCCCAGCGCTCGGCCATGGCCGGGCTCAGCACCTTCAGGTTGCTCATCACCATGGGCGACTTGTTGAGGTGCACCGACTTGACCGGTAGCCGGCGCATGCCTTCGGGCAGGTCGGTGGACTTGCTGAACAAGCGCAGGCGGATTTGCTCGGCATTCAAACTGGCCAGTTCAGCCGGGTCAAAAGCCAGGTCCCAGGCCAGCAGCTCATTTTTATTGGCCGGGTGCATGGCCAGCGGCCACATCAGGGCAACACAGCCGCGCTCGGGGGCAAACATGCCCGAGATGTGCAAAAAGGGTTTGGCGTGGGTCAGGCTGGTGGGCAAGCCCAACTCGGCCATGACACGGTCCTTTTTGTGCAGGCCCAAGCAAAAGTCAAAGAGCTTGGGCTGCGCGGTTTTGATGAGGCGCGCCAGGGCGATGGTGGCCTGCACATCGCTCAGGGCGTCGTGAGCCGCTGCGTGCAGCAAGCCGTTGGCCGCGCTCAGGTCGGTCAATTTGAAACTGGGTTTGCGATCGGGTTTGAGCGGCCACTGGATACCCTCCGGGCGCAAGGCATAGGCGGTACGTACCACGTCAAGCAGGTCCCAGCGGCCACAGTCGTTCTGCCATTCGCGCGCATAGGGGTCGATCAGGTTGCGCCAGAACATGAAACGCGTGATCTCGTCGTCAAAACGAATGGAGTTGTAACCCACACCCACGGTGCCGGGTTCGCTGAAGACTTGCTCGATTTGCGCCGCGAACTGGTGTTCGGGCAGGCCTTTTTCCAGGCATTCCTGCGGTGTGATGCCGGTGATCAGGCAGGCCTGCGGCTCAGGCAAAAAATCGTTGGCCGGCTGGCAGTACAACATGACCGGCGCACCCACCGGGTTGAGTTCGGCATCGGTGCGCATGGCGGCAAATTGGGCTGGCCGGGTTTGCCGGGTGTTAGCACCAAAGGTTTCGTAGTCGTGCCAGAGAAAAGTGTGCATCAGGGAGGGAACCAGGTCAGTCCAGTTTGGGCTTGTCACTGTGGGAGACGTCGTAGCCATCGGCCACGTAAGCCGGGCCTTTCATGAGCCAGACCACCACGCAACCAAAGGACACCGTGAACACGGCGGTCCAGATCAGCACCGCCAGACCAATCATGCCGAAATCAAAGAGCTGAATATGCCGCTCAAGCTCGGCCGCCGTGCCCTGGGTGTAGAACAAGCGCGCCAGGCCCGACAACAACAAGGGCAGCAGCGTGCCCAGCAGCAGCACACGCGGCATCATGCGCAGCAAACGCAGCTCGAAACCGTAAGGTGTGCGCTGGTAGCCGGGGAGTTTTCTGAGCCAGTTCATGGTGCCGGGGTATGAAAAAAGATCAAAGCCATTTTTGCATGAACTGGGCCTGCCCCATGGCTGGGTCCAGCTGGTAATTGTCAAAACCCAGCCGGCGGTACAACTTTTGTGCAGACGTATTGCCTTCGAGCACTTCCAGCGTGAGCTTGCAGGCACCCCGCGCGCGCGCCAGTTGCTCAACCAGCGCAAGCATCTGCGCCGCCACGCCCTGGCCCCGGTACGAAGCCGTCACCACCACGTCATGCACGTTGACCAAGGGTTGGCAAGCAAAGGTGGAAAAACCCTCAACACAGTTGATCAGGCCCACTGGCTGGTCACCAGCCGCCGCGTCGAAAGCCAACACGCTGAACAGATGCGGCCTGGCTACCAGGGCTTGTGGCAAATGGGCCTTGGCAAAAGCCGACAAGGGCTCGGCACCGCCCATGGGGTCGCGGGCATAGCCGTCAAGCAAATCCAGCAGGGCCTGCATGTGCACCGGATTGGCGTAGTCGGCCTGGCAAAGCGTCAAGGAAGTGGTCGCGGTCATGGTGTCCTTAAGCACTGATGGTGTTGGCAATGCGCTGGGCGCAGGCTTTGGCCTGGACCGGGTCGCGTGCCTCGACCATGACACGTACCAGGGGCTCGGTGCCGCTGGCGCGGATCAGCACCCGGCCGTTTTGACCCAACTCGGTCTCCACGGAACGCGTTTCAGATTCCAGCATGGCGCTGTTTTGCCAGTCCTGCCCGGGCTGGAGCCGGATGTTGATGAGTGTTTGTGGAAACAGCGTGACTTCGCGGAGCAGTTCGGCCAACGACTTGCCGCTGCGCACGACGGTTTGCAGCACCTGCAGGGCCGAGATGAGTCCATCGCCGGTGGTGTGCTGGTCCAGCGCCAGCAAGTGGCCTGAACCCTCGCCGCCGAGCAGCCACTTGTTTTTTTCGAGTTCTTCGAGCACATAACGGTCACCCACCTTGGCACGCACCAGCGGCACACCGCGCGCCCGCAGAGCCAGCTCCACCGCCATGTTGGTCATGAGCGTACCGACCACGCCGGGCACAGACTCACCACGGCGCAGACGGTCATCAACCATCAGGTAAAGCACTTCGTCGCCATTGAACAGTCGCCCCTGGGCGTCGACCAACTGCAGCCGATCGGCGTCGCCATCCAGCGCAATGCCGACGTCGGCCCGGTGCAGCTTGACCGCTTCGATCAAAGCCTCGGGGTGGGTGGCGCCGAAGCCTTTGTTGATATTCAGACCGTCTGGCGAACAGCCGATGGCAATGACCTCGGCCCCCAGCTCATGGAACACCTTGGGGGCAATTTGATAGGCTGCGCCATTGGCCGCGTCGACCACGATGCGCAGCCCTTTGAGCGACAGGTTGTTGGCAAAGGTGCTTTTGCAGAACTCGATGTAGCGGCCGGCGGCGTCGTCCAGGCGCCGGGATCTTCCCAGATTGGCAGACTCCGC
>JAQSDS010000288.1 GCA_029946045.1 Rhodoferax sp. | reverse complement strand
GCGCCGCCACCATGAGCAGCCCGCTGTAGCCCGTCACCGTGGACGCCAGCAGCGCGGCCAGTGCAAACAGCGCCAGTGCCGCAAACAACATGGGCCGGGCACCGACCTTGTCGACCACGAAACCAGCCGATGCCTGACCGATGCCCGACACCACAAAAAACACGCTCATGAGCGCGCCAAGTTGCGAAAAACTCAGCCCGAATTCAGTCATGAACACCGGAAACAGCGGCGGCAGCAGCAAATGGCCGAAGTGTGACGATGCATGCGCCAGACCCACCAAACCGATGATGGTGGCGTCTTGTTTGAGGGGGACGGAGATTGGTAGGGTTTGGGCGGCTGCGGTCATGCGAGGATGTTAGCGGGAAGCTGCCGCAACGGGCAGCCAGGGGACTTTGCCAGGCGTGTCGACGCAGGGTCGCCTGCCAGGCCCGGGACGGCCTGACAGGCGAACACCTCACGCGAAGCTGAACTGCCCCGGAGCGCGGATCGGGTCAACATCGACGTGGATGGTGTCTTTGGGCGCAAACTTGCCTTCGAGCAGCAACTTCGAGAGCGGATTTTCCAGCCGCTGCTGAATCGCACGTTTCAGCGGCCGCGCTCCAAACACAGGGTCGAAACCGACCTTGGCCAATTCAGCCACCGCAGCCTCGCTCACCACCAGACCCAGCTCCATGTGTTCCAGCCGCGCCTTGAGCACCGCCAGCTGGATGCGGGCAATGTCGGCGATGTGGCTGGCGTCCAGAGAGTGGAACACCACCGTCTCGTCGATGCGGTTGAGGAACTCGGGTCGGAAGTGGTTCTTGAGTTCACCCGTCACCGCTTCCTTGACGTCCTCGTAGTCCTGCCCCACCATGGCCTGGATCATCTGCGAACCGATGTTGCTGGTCATCACGATCACGGTGTTCTTGAAGTCCACGGTGCGGCCCTGGCCATCGGTCAAACGGCCGTCGTCGAGCACCTGCAGCAGCACGTTGAAGACATCGGGGTGGGCTTTTTCGACCTCGTCGAGCAACAGCACGCTGTAGGGTTTGCGGCGCACGGCCTCGGTCAGGTAACCACCTTCCTCGTAACCCACGTAGCCGGGCGGCGCGCCAATCAGGCGGGCCACGGAATGCTTCTCCATGAACTCGCTCATGTCGATGCGCACCAGGTGGTCCTCGCTGTCAAACATGAAGCCAGCCAGCGCCTTGCAGAGCTCGGTCTTGCCCACGCCCGTTGGGCCCAGAAACAGGAACGAGCCGGTGGGCCGGTTCGGGTCACTCAGGCCCGAACGCGACCGCCGGATGGCGTTGGCCACGGCAGCAATGGCCTCGTCCTGGCCGACCACGCGCTGGTGCAGTTTGGCTTCCATCTGCAGCAATTTGTCGCGCTCGCCCTGCATCATTTTGCTCACCGGAATACCGGTGGCACGGCTCACCACCTCGGCAATTTCCTCGGCACCGACCTGGGTGCGCAACAGGCGCGGTGCGGCACCTTCGGCACGGTGGGTCTCTTTGTCCTGGGCTTCCTTGAGTTGCTTTTCCAGTTCAGGCAGCTTGCCGTATTGCAGCTCGGCCACCTTGTTGAAGTCGCCCTTGCGGGTGAGTTCCTCGATCTGGATCTTGATCTGGTCAATCTGCTCGCGCAGGTCGCCACTGCCCTGGGCGCTGGCCTTTTCTGCCTTCCAGATTTCATCAAGGTTGGCAATTTCCTTTTGCAGGCTGGTGATTTCCTCGTTGATCAAATCCAGCCGTTTGCGCGAGGCCTCGTCCTTTTCTTTTTTGACCGCTTCGCGCTCGATCTGCAACTGGATCAAACGCCGGTCGAGCTTGTCCATGACCTCGGGCTTGGAGTCCATCTCGATCTTGACCTTGGACGCCGCCTCGTCGATCAGGTCGATCGCCTTGTCGGGCAAAAAGCGGTCGGTGATGTAGCGGTGGCTCAGCTCGGCTGCGGCCACGATGGCCGGGTCGGTGATGTCGACGTTGTGGTGTTTCTCGTACCGCTCCTTCAGGCCGCGCAAGATGGCAATGGTGGCTTCCACCGTGGGTTCACCGACCAGTATTTTCTGGAAACGGCGCTCCAGCGCGGCGTCTTTCTCGATGTATTTGCGGTACTCGTCGAGCGTGGTCGCGCCCACGCAGTGCAGTTCGCCACGCGCCAGCGCAGGTTTGAGCATGTTGCCCGCGTCCATGGCGCCTTCGGCCTTACCGGCACCGACCATGGTGTGCAATTCGTCAATGAAAACAATGGTCTGGCCTTCGTCCTTGGCCAGGTCTTTGAGCACGTTTTTCAGGCGCTCCTCAAACTCGCCCCGGAACTTGGCACCAGCCAGCAGCGAGGCCATGTCCAGGCTCAGCACGCGTTTGCCCTTGAGCGACTCCGGCACCTCGCCGGCCACAATGCGCTGCGCCAAGCCTTCCACAATGGCAGTCTTGCCGACACCGGGTTCGCCAATCAATACCGGGTTGTTCTTGGTACGACGCTGCAGCACCTGGATGGCGCGACGGATTTCATCGTCACGGCCGATCACCGGGTCGAGCTTGCCCTGCCGGGCACGTTCGGTCAGGTCCAGACAGTATTTTTTCAGCGATTCGCGCTGGTCTTCGGCGTCGGCACTGTCCACGTTCTGGCCGCCGCGCACCGCCTCGATGGCAGCCTCCAGGCTCTTGCGCGTCAGGCCGTTGGCGCGTGCCATGTCGCCCAGGGCACCCTTGGCATCCGTCACAGCCAGTAAAAAAAGTTCGCTGGCAATGAACTGGTCACCGCGTTTGAGCGCTTCTTTTTCGGTGGCCTGTAGCAACTTGGCCAGCTCGGGGTTGACCTGTACCTGGTCCTGACCGGTCACCTGTGGCAGGCGTTTGACGGCTGCCTCGGCTGCTGCCAACAAGCCCGCCACGTTCACACCAGCGCGCTGCAACAGCGCCTTCGGGCCGTCGACCTGCTTGAGCATGGCCACCAGCAGGTGCACGGGCTCGATGTAGGCGTGGTCCTGGCCCAGCGCCAAGCTTTGCGCGTCGCCCAGGGCTTCCTGGAATTTGGTGGTCAATTTGTCTTGTCGCATGAGAGTTCCCTTTGAAATGGATTGATCAGGAGATGAGGCCAACGCACTGGTTTTCAAGCCTGTGCCTGCTACAGTTGCCCTCCATCTTGCTCAAAAGGCAACCTTTACGCCTGTCCCCGTGAATACAGCCCCCATCCATCACTACGAAAACTTTCCGGTGGCATCCATGCTGTGCCCGCCGCACCTGCGCCCGGCCATTGCCGCCATCTACCACTTTGCCCGTACGGCCGATGACCTGGCCGACGAAGGTGATGCCAGCGGCGCTCAGAGGCTGGACGCGCTGGCGCACTACCGGGCTGATCTGCTGGCCATTGCCGGT
>JAQSDS010000287.1 GCA_029946045.1 Rhodoferax sp. | reverse complement strand
TCGGGATAAAGCGTGCCAGTGATGCGGATGAACTCCGACACACAGCGGTCAACACCGCCCACACGCGTCAAAATGTCGCGCAGGACAAAGTCAAGCAAACCCTCCATGGGGGCGAGAAGCAGAGTGGGCATGTTCAGAAAGAGGGCAGCAGGCAGCGATGAATGAACGGGGGATTGTCGGGGCCAATGCGTTTGTTTGTTTTGACAGAATCAGCTGCCATCCTTACAGTCGCAAGCTTCATTTTCAACTTTTCATGGAAAGCAGCACATGACCATCATCGTCAATATCGATCTGGGGTACGAATTTGCCGTCAAGGCCGACCCTGCCACCGTTTTTGACACCCTGTCTGACGTGCCCAAGTCGGCCAGTTTTTTCCCCAAAGTGGATCGCTTGGTAGACCTGGGTGATAACGTTTACCGCTGGGAAATGGCCAAAATAGGCATCGCCCAGATCAGCCTGCAAACCATTTACGCGTCGAAATACAGCTCCAACCAGGCCAAGGGCAGTGTGCTCTGGACACCGGTACCGGGCGAAGGCAACGCGCTGGTGTCAGGCTCCTGGAAAATCACAGACAAAAAAAAATCCACCCACCTGGTGCTGAAACTTCAGGGCGAGCTCACCCTGCCCCTGCCGGGCCTGATGAAAAAAATGATCGCTCCGGTGGTCGAGGCTGAATTTGAAAAATTGGTGGAGCAATACATTGACAAGCTCAGCCAACAGTTTGGCGGCGAGGTTGGGTAAGCCAAGTTGCCCACCCATGCCCGACAGCAGCCACTTTTACGAACCGCGCCTGGGTCATGGCTTGCCCCATGACCCGTTTAACGCCATCGTCGGGCCGCGCCCGATTGGCTGGATCTCAACCCGCAGCGCACAGGGCGCGCTCAACGTTGCGCCCTACAGCTTTTTCACCGCCTTCAACTACACGCCACCCATCGTCGGTTTTGCCAGCATCGGCTACAAGGATTCGGTGCGCAACATCGAAGAAAGCGGCGAATTCGTCTGGAATCTGGTGACACGGCCCTTGGCTGAGGCCATGAACCAGACCTGCGCCGCCGTGGCGCCCGAGGTCAGTGAATTTGAGCTGGCCGGCCTGACGCCACTGGCCTCAAAGCTGGTGGCACCACCGCGTGTTGCCGAAAGCCCGGTCACCTTTGAATGCCGCCTGACGCAACTGCTGCAGTTGCAGGATGTCGGCGGCCAAAAGTTGTCCACCTGGCTGGTGCTGGGCGAGGTGGTGGCAGTGCACATTGCGCAGCGCCTGCTGGTTGACGGCGTCTATGACACCGCACGGGCCGACCATGTGCTACGCGGAGGCGGTCCCGCTGACTATTTTTCGGTGGGGCCAGAGCAGTTGTTCAAGATGTTCCGCCCGCGGGGCTGAACTTTTGTTGTCAAGGCTGCCGGGCTCAGCCGCCAAGGTGCCTGAATCAAACCCCCCAGACAACATCCTTGCCCGCCTGTGCGCTGGTTTTGAGCAACTCAATGAACGGTGCGGCGCGATGGCGCAACATGACGCTGTCACCCTCCACCTCGACCACGAGCCCAGGATGCTCGCGGCGTCTGGTCTCAGCGTCCTCGTGAACCTCGATCGCTGCTTCCAGCGCCACAATGGCGGCCGGAATCTGGGCCACGGTAATGATGCCCTGCGCTGAGGGTTCTTTGCCAATAATGGTCAGCATTTGATCCCCATTGGACTGAAGCATGATGACATCTGCATCAGCTTGAGATTTGAATTTATAGATCATGATGGGCTCCAGAAACAAGTGGGCATGCCAGAAACTGGCCGATGCCATGTAGGCTAGCCCAAATTGGCTGGCCCGCAACTGATAAAGATCAGCTCAGCCACACAAACTATCGATCAGTTGAGGTCACGTTTGAAGCGGATTTCCTCAACCCGGGTGTTGCCCATGGGCACGGTTTTGATGCTGGTCATTTCGCGCTTGAAACCAGCCATGTCAAAAAAGCGCAGGGCGCGCTCAAAACCCAGCGGTACCCAGGCGCTGACCTTGGTGCAGCCTTCGTAGATCAGGCCTTCACGCGCGGCGTCCCACAGCGCCAACCCCACGCCCTGACCCCATTGCTCGGATTCAACATACAGGGACCAGATCTCACCCATGGTGTTGGGCGTTTTGGGGTCGCGTGAGCGGTCAAAACCAACAAAACCCACCACCGTTGACTTTTGCACAGCCACCAGCACCTGGGGTTCGCTGTATTCAATGGCCTCGCGCCAGTACACCAGGCTGTGCTCGGGGGTGCCACCCACAGGCAAAGCTTCGCCAGGAAAAACAGCCTTGAAGGCAGCTTGACTGGAGCGGGTGCGAATTTCGGCAATGGACTTGGCGTCGCGCAGAATCGCGGGGCGCACTTCGGTAGGCGTAATCAAAGACATAGCAAGCGCCGGGGACCAGCCCGGCCATCAATCAAAAATAATCAGTGGATTGTCGCCGCAAGGCGGCAAGGCCATGACGCCAGCCAATCAGTAGCTGTAAACGCCCTGCCCGGTTTTGCGGCCCAGGCGGCCGGCGGCCACCATTTCTTTCAGCAAAGGGCAAGCGCGGTACTTGCTGTCGCCGAACTCGCTGAGGTAGACCTCCATCACTGCCAGACACACGTCCAGCCCGACCATGTCGGCCAAGGCCAACGGGCCAATCGGCTGGTTGCAGCCCAGCTTCATGCCGGCATCAATGTCCTCTGGCGTGGCCAGGCCCTCGGCCAGCACAAAAAAGGCCTCGTTGATCATGGGCACCAGAATGCGGTTGACCACAAAACCGGGCGCGTTTTTGACGGTGATCGGGGTTTTGCCTAATGCGGTGGCCATGGCGTGCACCGCCGCGTGGGTGGCATCGCTGGTTTGCAGGCCGCGAATGATCTCGACCAGCGCCATCATCGGCACCGGGTTGAAAAAATGCATGCCAATAAATTTGTCGGCACGGGTGGTGACGGCAGCCAGTTTGGTGATGGAAATTGACGAGGTGTTGGAGGCGATGATCACCTCTGGAGCCAGCAGGACATCAAGCTGTTTGACAATTTTGACCTTGAGATCGTAATTTTCGGTGGCGGCCTCAATCACCAGTTGAGCCCCCTTGAGGTCGTCATAACTGGTGCTGCCCTGGATGCGTGCCATGGCCGCAGCTTTGTCATTGGCGGTGATCTTTTCTTTCTTGAGCAAGCGGTCCAGGCTGCCCGACACGGTGGCGATGCCCTTGGCCACGGCGGCCTCTGAAATATCGACCATCACCACATTGATGCCCGACACAGCGCAAGCCTGTGCAATGCCGTTACCCATGGTGCCCGCGCCAATGATGCCAACCGTCGTGATTTCCATCTTGAAAACTCCTGTGAATTGATCCGATGATGTTAACTGTCAAAGATGGCCAATACGCTGACA
>JAQSDS010000286.1 GCA_029946045.1 Rhodoferax sp. | reverse complement strand
ATCCAATACGGCACACTGACGCTGGCCAGCCAGGACGTTTATGCCTACAAGAGCCTGTGGGACGGCACCATCGAATTGCTGCTCTGGTTTGTGCTGGGTGCGGCCGTCACCGGCGTCATCGGCACCCTGGCCATGCGCATCATCACCCGGCCACTTGGCCAGGTGGTGGACCAGGCGCAAGCCATTGCCGAGCGGCGCTTCCTGACCATTGAAGAACCCCGCACGCCTGAACTCAAAAGCGTGGCACGCGCCATGAATGACATGGTGGGCCGACTCAAGGCCATGTTCAACGAAGAAGCGGCGCGGCTTGAAGCACTGCGCAAAAAAGTCAACCGTGACGCGGTGACCGGCCTGTCAAGCCGCGACTACTTTATGTCACACCTGCGTGAAGCCGTGCAGGGCGACCAATTTGGTTCTGCAGGCAACCTGGTCATGGTGCGCCTGCTCGACCTCACCGAACTCAATGCCCGCCTCGGGCACCAAAAAGCCGACGCCTTGCTGAAAGACGTGGGCACTGAGCTTTACAAGAGCGGCGACGGCCACGTGGGTCAGCGCGCCGGCCGCATGAAGGGTGCCGAATTTGCCGTGGTCTGCCCCACTTTTGCCAGCGCCGCCGAAGCTGCGCAGGACATCCACGCCCGACTCATGCAAAACGTGCTGCCCAAGTGGCAGGACAAAGTGCCAGACATGTTCCACCTCAGTGCGGTGCGCTACCAGCATGACCAGAACATCGGTCAGTTGCTGGCCCGCGCCGACGAAATGCTGGCCCAGGCGGCCAACAAGGGTTCCAACAGCTGGCACGCGGACGAAGGCGGCTCAAGCAAACCCGCCGTGCCGGCCGAGCAATGGCGCACCCTGCTGACCGAGGCTGTCGCGGGTGGCCGACTGGCGCTGAGCTTCTTCCCGGTGATGTCGGGTGACGGTTCCAGCGTGCTACACAAAGAAGGCGTCATCCGACTCCAGGTCGACACCGAGGGCACCTTGTTGTCGGCGGGCGACTTCATGCCCATGGCGGCGCAACTCAACCTGACCGCCCCGATCGACCTGGGCGTGGTCAAGCTGGCCATCGACCACCTGCGCACCACCACAGGCGACGTCGCCGTCAACCTGTCAGCTGAGACCATTGGCAACTTCCAGTTCCGCAACGAGCTCACACAATTGCTCAAGGCCAACCCTGATGTTTGCCCGCGCCTGCTGTTTGAAGTACCCGAATACGGCGTGTTCCGCCAGTTCGAGGCCTTCCGTGACTTGGCGCGCAACCTCAAACAACTCGGTTGCCGCGTCGGTGTCGAATACTTTGGACAGCGTTTTGCCGAAAGCGACAAGCTGGCCGACCTGGGCCTGGACTACATCAAGGTGCACCCCAGCTACGTTCGCGGCATTACCAGCAACGAGGGCAATCAGGAATTCCTCAAAGGCCTGTGCAAGATGGCGCACGCCTTTGGCATCACCGTGGTGGCCTTGGGCGTGGAGAGCCCGTCCGACCTGCCCCTGCTGGCTGAACTCGGCTTTGACGGGGTGACCGGACCGGGCGTCAAGTGAAACGGCTGACCAGCCTGCTCTGGCTGGCATGTGCATTCGCAGGTGCAGCACTGGCTCAGACGCCGGCCATGTCCTACGCGCCACCGTCGGCCGCTGTCATGGAAGACGCGCCCCCCGCCGTGCGACGGGCGCTGCAACAAGCCAGCGCACTCGAATCGGAGCCAGAAAGCGCCGACACCACCGACAAACTCTGGCAAGCCGCCGTGCTTTACTGCCAAGCATCGCGTTGGGGCAGCGCCGAAGGCCAGTACCGCCTGGGCATGCTCTATGCGTTTGGCCAGGGCGTGCCCGTCAACCCGGCTTATGCCGCCAGCCTGTTTTCATTGGCAGCGGCCTTGGGCCACGCCCAGGCACACCAGATGCTCGACACCATTCAAATCACGTCGTCAGCCCTGCCAGCCTGTGCCAACCAAGACCAATTACCAGAAAAGGCCCCGGCACCGCCGCCTTTCTGGCATGACCTGCCAGCCGACCTGCACCCCGGCAACGGCCTGTCGATTGAAAAATACCTGCTGGCCCTGCCCAACCACAAGCGCTGGCTCATTCCCCTGGCCACCACCATGAGCGCGTGGTATGCGCTCGACCCCAAACTGGTGCTGTCGATGATTGCGGTGGAGTCCAACTTCAACACCAGCGCCCAGTCGCCCAAAGCGGCCATGGGCCTGATGCAGCTCATACCCGACACAGCCGAGCGTTTTAACGTGCGCAACGCCTATGACGCCACCCAAAACATGCGCGGCGGCATGCGCTACCTGCGCTGGCTGCTGTCGTACTACCGTGGCAACATCAGTTACGCCGCGGCCGCCTACAACGCCGGCGAAGGCCGGGTCGACCGCTACAAAGGCGTGCCACCCTTTCCTGAAACGCGGGCCTACGTCAGACGCGTGCTCGGCCTGTACGGTAGCGCGCGTCATGCGTTTGACGAAAACCTGACGGGGGCTTCGCCCTGGTTGGTGGCCGGGGGGCGGTAGTCCCGACGTTTCATGACTTAAATTTATCCTTTTTAAAAGGACAAATATCGATAAAATCGTCCGTCATGGAAAGTCAATTTCGCACAATCATTCGCCAGAAAATCATCGATGCCCAAGCCGCACCGCTGCCAACGCTAACGCGTCGGGACGTCTGGTTGCCAGCCATCAAGAACAAGGCTACGGCGGTGATCGGCATGCGCCGGGCAGGTAAGACCAGTTTGCTGTGGCAGATTCTTGCTGACCGCCATGTCGGCGGCACACCGCGCGAAGGCTTGCTTTATTTCAGCTTTGAAGACGAACGCCTTGCTGATATGCAGCTCCAGGACCTTGACCTGATCGTTGAAACGTTTTACCAACTCAACCCCGCCTGGCGCGACGGCCGCCGGGCCAGCTTCTTTCTGGATGAAATCCAGCTCATCACAGACTGGGAACTGTTTGCCAGGCGCTTGCTTGACAGTGAGAACATCGACCTTTTCCTGTCTGGCTCGTCGGCACGCCTGCTTTCGCGTGAAGTGGCCACCAGCATGCGCGGCCGAGCCATGGAGGCTGTTGTCTGCCCGTTCAGCTTTCGCGAAATGCTGCGACATGCAGGCCGTGAACCGGTCAAGCAGGTTGACCGCTTCACCAAGTCCGAACGCTCGCAACTTGGCAAAGACTTGCAAGACTACCTCGCCCATGGCGGCTTCCCCGAAGCCCAAGGGCTGGACACCCGCAACCGTTTTGAGCTCTTGCGAACCTATGTTGATGTGGTACTGCTGCGCGACGTTGTTGAACGCCACAACCTCAGTCAACCGCAGGTCTTGCACTGGATGGTGCGTCAACTTCTGGGCAATGCAGCGGGTGCGTTCAGCATCAACAAATTTCATGCTGACCTGAAATCGCGCGG
>JAQSDS010000285.1 GCA_029946045.1 Rhodoferax sp. | reverse complement strand
GGGTCAGAGCATGCGCCCTTCGGTCGGGGTCGCTGCGCGAGTGGTCTGACCCGCACATTTTTTAGCTGGCGCTCCAGCGCTCGTCCCAGTCGTGCTGGCGCAGTTGTTCGGTGTCGCGCCGGTCGCGTTTGGTGGGGCGGCCCTGGCTCAGGCTCAGGGCGGGTTCGGGGGCCAGCCGGCGCTGTTCGGCCGCTTGTTGGCGCTGACGGATGGAGTCCTCGGTTTCCTGGTAGAGCAGGGCGGCCACCGGTGCCGGGCCGCGCTTGTCGCTGAGCGCCAGCACGGTCACGGTGCGGCTGACAGGCCCGCTGCGCAGCTGCACGCTGTCGCCCGCCTTGAGTTCGCGCGCTGGTTTCACCGTCAGGCCATTCACCTGCACCCGGCCCTTGTCTATTTCTTCACTGGCCAGTGTGCGCGTCTTGTAAAAGCGCGCCGCCCACAGCCACTTGTCAATTCGCAGGCGTTCCATTTTTTACCACGGGTTTGAACGGCGGGCCGATCAGTTTGAAGCCTGCCTTGATGCCTTTTTGGGCAAACCAGCCGCGGTTCATCTCCAGCACAAAACGCACTGGTTTTTCAGAACAGTGGGACTCGGTGGTTTGCGGCGTCATGTCGGCCAGGTTGACGATGGTGCCGTCATCGGCCACAAAAGCGGCGGTCAGGGGCAACAGGGTGTTCTTCATCCAGAAGCATTGTTCGCTGGCCTGCTCAAAGACAAACAGCATGCCTTCAGCGGGCGGCATGTGTCGGCGAAACATGAGTCCGGTGGCGCGCTGCTGCGGGTTGGCTGCCACCTGGGTGTCCACCAGGTACATGCCGGCCGTGAGCTTAACGCGCGGCAAATCCATTTGGGGTGTGTCCTGGGCGAAACTGGCGCCCGAGCACAGGAAGG
Source organism: Rhodoferax sp. (assembly GCA_029946045.1). Lineage (GTDB taxonomy): Bacteria > Pseudomonadota > Gammaproteobacteria > Burkholderiales > Burkholderiaceae_C > Rhodoferax. The sequence continues at coordinate 2,520 of JAQSDS010000285.1, read as the reverse complement.
TCAAGGTCAGAAAAAAGCGGAAGGGTGAATGCATGGGCCGATTTTCACCTAAAAAACAGCGCTTGGGGCTTCTGCGCAGCTTGACCTTGCATGCCTGAACGGACACAAAGTTTTCGGCATTTCATTGGGACTAGAATGAAAAAGTCCAACCAACACGGGCCAGTTTGAGTGCTGGTCCATGCCTCGACCTGTGAGCAACTACCGGAGACCCCAGACCATGTACCAGCATATCAAGGTGCCCTCAGAAGGCCAGAAAATTACTGTCAATGCAGACTATTCATTGAACGTGCCCGACCAGCCCATCATCCCGTTCATTGAAGGCGACGGCACCGGTGTTGACATCACGCCGGTGATGATGAAAGTGGTAGACGCAGCAGTGGCCAAGGCCTACGCCGGCAACAAAAAGATCCACTGGATGGAAGTCTATGCCGGTGAAAAATCGACCAAGATTTATGGCCCTGATGTCTGGCTGCCCGAAGAAACATTGGCTGCGCTGCGCGAGTACGTGGTGTCCATCAAGGGTCCGCTGACGACCCCCGTGGGTGGCGGCATACGCTCGCTCAACGTGGCTTTGCGTCAGGAGCTCGACCTGTACGTTTGCCTGCGCCCCATTCAGTATTTTGAAGGCGTGCCGAGCCCGGTCAAAGAACCGCACAAGACCAACATGGTGATCTTCCGTGAAAACTCCGAAGACATTTACGCTGGTATCGAATTCGAGGCCGAGTCGCCCAAAGCCAAAAAACTCATCAAGTTTCTGCAGGACGAGATGGGCGTCACCAAGATCCGCTTTCCCAACACCTCGGGCATTGGCATCAAGCCGGTGTCGATTGAGGGCACCGAGCGCCTGGTGCGTAAAGCCATCCAGTACGCCATCGACAACAACAAGCCCAGCGTCACCATCGTGCACAAGGGCAACATCATGAAATTCACCGAAGGTGGCTTCCGTGATTGGGCCTACGCTCTGGCACAAAAAGAGTTTGGCGCCGAACTCATCGACGGTGGCCCGTGGTGCAAGTTCAAGAATCCGAAAACCGGCAAGGACATCACCATCAAGGACAGCATTGCCGACGCCTTCCTGCAGCAAATTTTGTTGCGCCCGGCCGAGTACAGCGTGATTGCCACGCTGAACCTGAATGGCGACTACGTGTCTGACGCACTGGCAGCGCAGGTGGGCGGCATTGGTATTGCCCCGGGCGCCAATTTGTCTGACTCGGTGGCCTGCTTTGAAGCCACCCACGGCACCGCGCCCAAGTACGCCGGCAAGGACTATGTGAACCCGGGTTCCGAGATTTTGTCGGCTGAGATGATGCTGCGCCACATGGGCTGGCTGGAAGCCGCTGACGCCATCATCAAGTCGATGGAGCGCTCAATCGCCAGCAAGAAAGTCACCTACGACTTCGCCCGCCTGATGGACGGCGCCACCCAGGTCAGCTGTTCAGGCTTCGGCCAAGTCATGATCGACCACATGTGAAAGCCTGTTGCCTCGGTGTGAACATTCGCGGCGAGGGCGCCGCTCCCACAAATTCCGAACCGAGGCGCCCCCCCCCCGCGAAGGCTGTCTGGGTCTGCTCGTCCACAAGTAGCGCGACTGATCAGAACGTCAGCCCGCAGTAGCTTCGCAGCGCCTCCATGCGTGCTGCATCGGGCACCGGCTGGTGTTGCAGGAAATGGTCGACCTCTGCGGCTGTGGGAATGCTCGATTGCGCACCCCTGGCGGTGCAGGCCAGGGCTGCGGCGGCGCTCGCCGTGCGCATGGCCTGGGCAAGTGTGTCACCGCGGCCAAGATGCGCCACCAGCGTGCCGCAAAAAGTGTCGCCCGCTGCCGTGGTGTCAAGCGCGGAAATGTTGAAGGCGGCTTGCACTACAAAGTCCTGCTGCTGGCGCGCGATGCAGCCCCGCTGACCCAGCGTGACCACCACCGTGGGCACCGCGATCTGCTGCAGCATGGCAGCCACGGTTCCGTCATGAGCCACCAGTGCGCGCAATTCACCCTCGTTGACGACCAGCAGGTCAAGCGCCTGCAGCAGCTCGGGCGGCAAGGCTTGCGCGGGTGCGGCGTTGAGTACCACCTGCACTCCGCCGGCTTTGGCGCGTTGCGCGTAGGCGGTCACGGTGGCAAGGGGTATTTCGAGTTGCATCAGCAAGTGACTGACATCCTTGAGCTCGGGCAGGTGCTGGCTTTGCAGGCACAGGTTGGCCCCGGGCGCGACCGTGATGGCGTTGTCGGCGTTGTCGGCGACACAGATAAAGGCGCAACCGGTGGTCTGGTCGGGGCAGCGCACGGTGTGCAGCTTCACCTGGGCACTTTCCAGCGAAGCGAGCAGGGGCTGGGCATGGGCATCGTTCCCCAGCGCCAGCAACATGGCGGTCGCGGCGCCGCCGGCGCGGGCACAAGCCACGGCCTGGTTGGCACCTTTGCCGCCGGGGTAGGTCGTGAAGGTTTGCCCCAGCACGGTCTCGCCGGGCGCGGGGATGTGCGTAGCACGCACCACAAAGTCCAGGTTGGCCGAGCCGGCGACC
>JAQSDS010000284.1 GCA_029946045.1 Rhodoferax sp. | reverse complement strand
CAAATGAACTGTTGCGGGTCAATACCCCACTTGCTGGCTGACTCGAACCAACCGGTTAGCACGAACGTCTGTATCTGTGGGAGCGGCGCCCTCGCCGCGAATGCCCCAAAACAGCCTTCGGCCCGAGGGCGGGCCTCCTACAAATGCAGGGCGTCCCGTCGCCTGCGACCAGCCCTCGGCCTGAGTGTCAAATGAACTGTTGCGGGTCAATACCCCACTTGCTGGCTGACTCGTGGCTGGTGATGCGGTCGCCGCCACCGTGCCCCAGGTTGGCTGACAGGTCGATGTCTTGCGGCGGGATGTAACAGCGCTTGGTCGCGTCATACACCGCACGCACCACGGGTCGGGTCAAATCCCGGCCGTCCTGGTTCAGGATGATCGCAATCCGCTTGCTTTCCAGCATCACCAGCGTGCCCACAGGGTAAATACCAATGGTCCGCACAAAGATCTGAATCAGCTCCGGGTCAAAGTGCGAGCGGCTCCATTCGAACATTTTTCGCACAGCCAGGGTCGGGTCCATGCCCATGCGGTAGACCCGGTCTGATGTCATGGCGTCGTAAACGTCGACGATGGACGCCATCTGGCCGTAAACCGACATCTCGGAGCCCTTGAGTCGCAGCGGATAACCACTGCCGTCAAAGCGTTCGTGGTGCTGTGCCACCACGTCGAAAGAGGTTTGAGTGATGTCACGCGCGTCCGCCAAAATGTTCTGGCCATGCTGCACATGCATTTGCATCGTCACGTACTCATCGGGCGTCAAGGCACCGGGCTTGTTCAGGATCCGGTCTGGCACCATGGTTTTGCCGATATCGTGCAACATGCCGCCAATGCCAACCAGCTCCATGTCGCCCGAGCGGGGTTTGAATACGCGTGTAAAGCACATCAGCAAGGCGCCAACACTGACCGAGTGCCTAAAGGTGTAACTGTCCTTTTCCTTGATGCGGCACAGGCTCAGCAGGGCGTCCTTGTTCCGAAGGATGGACGCCGACATGCGGTTTACCACCGGATCAAGCCGATCTGTCTCCACTTTCTTGCCCTGGCGCACGCCGGTCATCAGGTCACCGATGATTTTGTTGGCTTCGTCGCGCACCAGTCTGGCGTTGATCAGCTCTTCATGCAATGACACGGGCTCAACCAGTTTGAACTTACTGACAATCTCGGAGATCTTGCGCGTGACGCTCTGCTCAACCTCGACGCGGGTGGGTGCATCAGCCAGGTCCAGACCCTTCTCCGAGTCAATGAAAAGCTCGAAAATGCCGTGGCCGACCATTCTTTCGATGTCCTTGTCGTTGCGCACGGTAAACGAGTCGGTCAGAAAGGGGTGCTCCATCCAGCCACAGTCCATGTCATGGACAAACATGCCGGGCTTGAGTTGAGCAACTCTGATTTTCTTGATCATGCCAGCGACTGCTGAAAGCTTCCGCGCTTACTGAAACGTGCCGCCGCGCGCCATCTGGCGCACCCCAACGACGTCGATGATGAAGGCCACGTTGCCATCGCCAAGAATGGTGGCTGCCGAAATGCCGGGCACCTTGCGGTAATTGGTCTCAAGATTTTTAACCACCACCTGGTGCTGGCCGACCAACTGGTCCACCAGCAGTGCAAAGCGGCTGCCTTCGGTTTGCACAATCACCGCAATGCCCTGGGTCGGGTCGCGCACCGGGTCGGCAATATCAAACAGCTTGTGCAGTTCCACCAGCGCCAGGTACTCGCCGCGAACGTGCAGCACGTTTTCGTCGCCTGTGATCGAATGGATATCTTTGGCCATGGGCTGCAGCGACTCAATGACGTAATTCAAAGGCAGGATATAAATTTCATGGCCCACCTTGATCGACATGCCGTTCAGGATGGCCAGCGTCAGGGGAAGAACGATCTTGATGCTCGTGCCCTTGCCCCGCTTGGACGAAATCTCGACATGGCCGCCCATTTCTTGAATGTTGCGCTTCACCACATCCATGCCGACGCCTCGGCCCGACACATCCGACACCACCTCGGCGGTGGAAAAACCCGGGGCAAAAATGAGTTGCCAAAGGTCCTCATCGGCAATGTTGTCAGCTACCGCCATGCCCTGATCAATGGCCTTTGCCAAAATGCGTTCGCGCGGCAGGCCACCGCCGTCGTCACGCACCTCAATCACAATGCTGCCGCCCTGATGTTGTGCGGACAGCGTCAGCTCGCCTACCGGGTCCTTGCCAGCGGCGATGCGTTGCGCCGGGCATTCGATGCCGTGGTCCAGACTGTTGCGCACCAGATGGGTGATGGGGTCCACCACGCGTTCGATCAGACTCTTGTCCAGTTCAGTTTCTTTGCCAACGGTCACCAAATGCACCTGCTTGCCTAGTTTGGACGACAGGTCGTGGATCAGGCGCGGAAAACGGCTAAAGACGTAGTCCATCGGCATCATGCGGATCGACATCACCGATGCCTGCAAGGCCAGCGCGTTGCGCTCCAGATGCCCCATGCAACTCAGCAAGCGCTCATGCACCACCGGGTCGAGCATCAAGGCGGTCTGCGTCAGCATCGACTGGGTGATCACCAGTTCGCCCACCAGGTTGATGATCTGGTCGACTTTCTCGACGTCCACCCTGATGGAATTGGACTCCTTGCTGGTACTTGTAGCCGCCACTGTCGCCCCAGCAGCCTTGGGAGTCGCCGCAGCCGCAGGCACAGGAGCTGGTTTGGCGACGGGCACAACGGCGGCCACCGCTGCGGGCTCGGGTAAAACCGGGGCCTCAGGCGTTGCTTCGGCTTTGATGTCGATCTGATCGGCGTCAACGCTGAAGCAGCACACCGCCAAAATGTCATCGGCGTCACAGCCGGATTCCAGCCGCACGCGCAGACTGTCTGCGTTGCGGCTCTCTTCCAGCACCGTGCCCAGATTCGCCAGTTCTTCGCTCAGCGACTTGCTGTCGCTCTCGGAAACGCCGGAAAAACATATCTTGAGCACTGGACCACTTGCAGCAGTCGGGGTGGCATGTTGCAGCGCGGGCTCGGGCAGGGTAGCGGGGCTGGCAAGTGGCTCAGGGTTGAGCGCCTCAACTGCAGCGGGTGCCAGTTCGGGCTGTTCTGCCTCCAGCGACAACTGGCGCAAGTGCGAACAACTTCGCGCTACCATGTCTGGCTCGGGTTCTTCGTCGTGGCGGTAGGCTTCCAGCTGTTTTTGCAGCACGTCCTTGGTCTGTAAAAAGCCGTCCATCATCCTGGTGTTCAAAGTCAGCTCACCGTGGCGCGCCTTGTCGAGCAGGTTTTCTAACAAATGGGTGGTTTCGGTCAGTGCCACAAAACCAAATGTTGCGGCGCCGCCCTTGATCGAATGGGCTGCGCGAAAAATGGCATTTAAATGCTCACTCTCTGGCGCCTGCAGATCCAGGCCCAGCAACAGCAGCTCCATCTCGGCCAACAACTCATCAGCT
>JAQSDS010000283.1 GCA_029946045.1 Rhodoferax sp. | reverse complement strand
CAGTCGCCGACCTGGCGGGCCAGGGTGTGGAGTTCAGGGTCTGCAACAACACGCTGGTGACACGCAACCTCGACCCCGACAGCCTGCTGATGGAGACCAAACTGGTACCCTCAGGCGTGGCCGAAGCCGCCAGGTTGCAGCTCAAGGAAGGTTTTGCCTACCTCAAGCCCTGAAACGACGGTGCGCTTTAGCGAGTGCGCGGGCTTAGCCGCGCATCTGCTTACTTCCAATGCCAGCCATACTGAATGCCGATGGATTGCTGGGACATCTTGATGGTTTCGGTGCTGCCATCACCAAAGAAAGAGTTACCTGACACCGAGTTGTCCGGGGCATACATGTACGAAAAACTCACTTCGCTTGTCGGCGACAGGGCATAAGTGCCACCCAGAGTCATATGCTTGGTAATCACACCAGGTGCCAGAATGTTGAAAGACACGTCACGGCTCTGGATCGGGTTGTCACCGACGTTCAGGCCGGCACGCAGCGTCCACTGTGACGACGCCTGCCATTGCACACCAAGTTTCCAGACATTGATATCTTTCCAGCCAAAACCGGGGCCATTGGCTGAACCCAAAGGAGCCATATTGGTGCTGGGGTTACCAATGGAGGGCACCTCGCTGTAATTGATGCGAGAGTAATCCAGCGCCACGGTCACGGCGGGCGTGGCCTGAAAGCTCAACCCCATGGTGTAATTTTCTGGAATGTCAAAACCGCCACTCCCAGCAAAGAGCCCGGCGAAATCGTCAAACTTGGACATGCTGATCTTCGGAGAGTATGACGCCCCAATATTGACCTTGTCGCTCATTTTCCCCAGGTAACCCAAACGTACGCCGATACCGGTGCTGTGGCTGTAATTGCCACCGGTCAATTTTCCTGCATCGCTGGACATGGGACTAAAAGCTTGCAAGCCATGGGCCTCGAACTGCTGAAACACCAACAAGGGTGAAATGCCCACAGAATGCATGTCGTTCAGCTTGTAGGCCAGCGTGGGCGCCACAATCAATTGCATCAGGTCGACTCCCAAGTTACCAACACCACAAAGCACATTGCCTGTGCCCGGACCGCCACCGCAATTTAGTTGGTTGCCCGGATATTCGGTGTTCATGCCGCCGTTGCCGTAGACGGTGACGCCGACACCAATCTGGTCGCTGATGGCCCGGTTATAGCCAAACTCCGGCACAAAAAATAGATTTGAGCCGCTGTCAACAGACGCATCCAACCCGGCACCACTTCCCGTTCGGCTCATGGAGCGTTTTGGTGAGAAAAGGGTCAATCCGCCTTCTGCCCGGTTGCCTGCCCAGGCGGCGATGGCTGGGTTATTGGTGCCGGCAAAAGCGTTGTCCGTCATGGCAACGGAAGCGCCGCCCATGCCCATGGCCTTGACGCCGAAGCCATGTGGGAAATAGCCATTGGTGGCATGTGCGGAACCGACTGCAAGCAGCGCGCACAAAGGGGGCAGAAAAAATATTTTGCGGCAAGCTTTCATGGGATTCTCCGGTTGTAATGATGAAAAACGCGATATTTCACTTTGGGGGTGAGGGGTACTGGCTCAAAAACAGTTGCCGGGCTTAGTAGAAAGCCAGCAAACGTCCTTGGAGCACTTTGGATTCGATGCGGGTCAGCGGGGTTTTGCCTTTCTTGATGCAGTCGCCATTCTTTGCGTCAAATTGCCATTGGTGTTTGGGGCAGATCAAGCTTGTGCCATTGACTCCCAACTCAGGAATGTCGGTGCCCTGATGCGGGCAGTGGCTGTCATAGACCTGGTAGCTTTTTTTGTCGCGGTAAACGAACAGGCCGCGCCCCTGGCATTCTGTGCGCGTGACCTCGCCATCCTTGACGTCCTTGCTGGCCATCACATCACGCCATTCGGCAGCCGGAGGCGCTTTTTGGGTGATGACATCAGGGTCGAAACCAGGGATGTTCATGTCCAGAATAATGTCTACCGCCCAGGTGATCTTGGCCAGACCGAGTGCGGGAAAGGCCATCAACAGGGCATCAAGTACCTCCATCGGGCTGCAACCCTCGCGCAGGGCACGTCCCAGGTACTGGCGAAAGCCGCGGTCAGTTTGCGAATAGACCTTGGTGATCACCGAAATCAGGTTGCGGGTTTTGGGGTCGAGGTGGGTCCCGGTTTGCTTCAGGAAAGCAAAATAATGGCTGATGGTCTCAGGCCTGGTTTTGATCAAATAGTTCAGTGCGTCGCTCATGTGAAATTCCTTGGAAATTAAAAATGCAAAACCAGTACCGGGTGCTCGGACAGCCCCATCACCTTCTGCGCCACGCCACCTAGCAAGGCGCGGCCAATGGCGGGCTCACCGCGACTGCCCATCACGATCAGGTCGGCCTGAGACGCTGCCCTGGCGGCAAGAATCTCGGTGTAGGGCTTGCCAACGCGCACCTCGCCCTGCGCCACCAGGCCAAGGGCACGCGCCTGCACCAGCATCTCGGCCACAAACGCGTCAACTGGGGGGCGCAGTCCAGCATCGGGGACCACGCTCACCAGCTGCAGAGGCAAAGCGCACTGAGCGGCCACCGCCATCGCCGTGGCCACAATCTGGCGACCCGTGGGCGTGGCCTCGGCTGCCACCAGCACACGCTGCTGCCACAGATGGGCTTCGCGCGGTACGATCAAAACATGGCAGGGCGCGTGCGTGACCACCTTGCTGACCATCTCGCCGACCAGCAAGTTGGCCAGCAAGCCACGCTTGCCTCGGCGGCGGATGATGATCACGTCGCTACCCTGTGCGCGGGCCTCGTCCACAATCTCTTGGTAGGGCTCCTCACCGCGGCGCAGACGCAAGTCGATGGACACGCCCACCGCCTGGGCCTGGCGGCGCAAATCAGCAATTTTGGTGGCAGCTTCCTGCTCGGCCCGGGCTGCGATTTGCGGCGCAATGGCCTCGTATTCGGGATTACTGACCAGCGGCAACACGGTGGCCAGCGGCAACTGGCAACGTTGGGCCAAGGCAAAGGCCATGGCCTCGGCACCGGTGTCAAATTCACTGTGCTCGGTGGCCAGCAGCAGACGGGTAAATAACTGCGCCATGCTCAATGCCCTCCGGTCAGCAGGCCGGAGGCAGCCAACAACAACACAGTCAGAATAACCGCGCAAATCACCGCATAAACGCGGTCCTTGCGCTTGGCATACAGCAGCATCAAACCCAGTAGCGGAGCCATCGAGCTGGCCGCCAGCAGCCCAATGCCAATCAGGTTGGCCAGGTCCCCATGGTGGGCAAGTGCCAGCCAGCCCCAACCCCTGGGCGTGGCGGTACGCTGCAAATACTCGTTGACGGGCAAGTTCCAGAGGCTGGGCAACTGCTCCAGCGGCACATGCGGAGGCAGGATGCCAAACACATAGGCAGCAAAAGCCAGCAGCAAGGCCAGCACACCCAGGCGGGTGCTCCGGTCAAGCA
>JAQSDS010000282.1 GCA_029946045.1 Rhodoferax sp. | reverse complement strand
GCGAAGCGCGTATGAGGCGATCCCCCATACCCAATCCGCTGCCACACGGGGCAATAACGGTCAGTTAGTCCAAGCAAAGCAAACGAAATTAATTGGAATCTGACCCCAATTATTTCCCAATCAGCCGGGCGATGCGCTTTGCTGCGTGTCCCCCGTCCGCTGCGCGGACTCCGCCTTAACCTGCGCAAAACGCATCACCCGACTGATTTCATAGGCTTGTGGCTCAACCAGCAATGTTGCGCAGCACCACATACAGCGCCGTGCCCGCCAATATGCTCAGCAGCGGGTGTTTTTTCCACCACTGCAAGGCCACCACAGTCGCGATGGCCACGGCTTCGGTCCACGGTCCTGCCGGGTTTTGCCGGGCGCTACCGACCAGCGTGTGCAACAGCAGCAAGGTCATGATGGCCAGCGGTAAAAAACGTCCCAGTTGCTGTACCAGCGGGCAGCTTTGCAACCAGCGCGCCGCTAAAAATGGCAGGGCGCGCAGGGCAAAAGTCACCACGGCCATGGCTGCGATGGCGCCCAGGGCGTAAGGGATGTCGATCATGGCTTGGCCTCGCTAGCGGCAGATTGGCGCCACAGCAAGCCGGCCAGCACGCTCAGGCCAATGGCGGTCAACAGGGCGTGTTGCGGCAGCAGCGCCCAGGCCACGGCATAACTCACCACGGCCACCCACAACGGTGCGGCCGAGTCAGCATGGCGCCACTGTTCCACTGCGAGCACGGCAAACAGGGCCGCCAGCGCAAAGTCCAGTCCGACCCAGGAAATTTGCGCTTGTGCCCCGATGACAGCACCCAGCAGGCTGCCCAATACCCACCAGCCCTGGTTGAGCAAGGCGACCGTCACCATCTGGCTGGTGCTGGTGCCAGCGGGCAACGTGGTGAGTACCGAATAGGTTTCATCGGTCAGGGCAAACACCAGATACCAGCGCGCCCCGGCTTGGGCGGGCAGCTTGTTCAGCAGTGACAGGCCATAAAAAACGTGGCGCAAGTTCACCACCAGGGTGGCCAGGGCAATGGACGCCCAAGGCAGGCCCGCAGCCAGCATGGGCACCATCATGAACTGGGCGGCGCCGGCAAAGACAAAAACGCTGGCAAAGACGGCTAACCACCACGGTGCGCCGGCCTGCACAAACAAAAAGCCGAAGACCATGCCTAACGGCACATAGCCCATGGCCACCGGCACCGAAAGTGACAGCACTGAAATGGGGGGTGTGGGCGGCTGGCGTGGTGTTGGAGTGGGCATGATGCAGAAGCTCGCGTGGCTGTCGCAAAGCCGAGTATTGTGCCAGTGAGAATTTTGGCTGGCCCTGCACGCGACAGGCTGTGTGGGGCGGGTTTTAGTGATAAATTGGGGTCATGATAATTATTTGCCGTACCCGGACGGGATTTTTATGTGCCTCGCTGCTGCTGGCTGCGGCTTGTCTGACGGCACCCGCCCCATCGGCCCGCGCGGCGGAAGCGGCGGACACCAGCTTGGCGCCTCTGGTCGCCACGGTGCCGCAGTTTGTCGAACGCGCCGCCACCCCGAAGACACTGGTGCAGTTGCGTCAGGGGGGCTATGTGCTGTACCTGCGCCATGGCCCCACCGACAACAGCAAGCCTGACCGCTTACCTGCGGTGGACCTGATGGATTGCAGCACCCAGCGACCACTCACCGACGAGGGACGGGCGCTGGCCGCCCGGGTGGGGCGCGCCATGCGGGCGGCACACATTCCGATCAAAAACATCCACATCAGCCCGCTGTGCCGCGTCAGGGACACGGCCAGCGCAGCGTTTCCTGGCCGCAAGGTCTTGGTGGACGGGCTGCTCATGTACAGCGGCAACCTGACGGAGGCCCAGAAAGCGCCCATTGTTGCCAACACGCGGCGCTTGCTGTCCGAGCCCGTGGCTTTGGGTAGCAACCGGCTGGTGATTGCCCATGCGCCCAATTTGATGGACTTGATGGGTTACTTCCCCAGAGAGGCTACGTTGGTGCTGTTTCGCCCGCGGGGCCAGGCCGGCTTTGATTATGTGGCGAGCATCCCGCCCGATTTGTGGGCCGAGCTGTTGCCGCCAGGGGCTGTCAAATGACATCGCATGCCGGGGGCGAGCACCCTAGCGGTGGCCGGCCCAGTGAGCCCAGCAAGGGCCGGGTTTCGCCTGTTTTCCTGTTGTTTGTGTTGCCCGTGCTGCTGCTCATGCTGGTTACAGGGGCCATTGTTTTCTCTTCGGTCAACCGGATCCAGAACGAGTACCGACTGGTTGCGGCGGCGCAGGCCGTGGACACGCAAAGGCTGGCCTCTGCCTCCCGCTTCAATCAGGACCTGGCGGCCATCCAGAAACTGGTGGCCGAAACCTTGGAGCAAGCGGCCAGCGGAAGAGTCGACCAAGGCCAGGTCTACCGTGCCCACACGGCGGTGGTTAACTTGCTGGGCGGCCTGGAACCCAGGCTGCTTGATCTGGAAAATCTGCAGGATGCCAACCCTTGGCATTGATGGAATGACGTTGGATGAACGTGAACCGCATGGGGCTCATGCTAGCGCGTGGCCTGCCGTTTGCCTATGGGGCGGTCATTTAATTGTGGCATCCAGTGCGAATCGTCATTAATCCATCAGGGCAACCGATTTGATCAAGGCAAAAACCCGCTGGCCGGTGCTCAGCCCCAGCCTATCGCACGAATAGCGGGTGATCTCGGCCAGCAACGCCTGGCCATCGGCCAATTGGCACACCACGGTGACGCGGCCAGGCGCGCCCGGGTGGATGGCCGCGATGCTGACGGGCAACTGGTTCAAAATACTCAGGCCCTGGGGCTGTACGGTGGCCAGGCTCACATCGCGCGCCAGTACCCGCAGGCGGGAGGCCGATGGGTTCGCACCCGCCGCCAGACTCAGGCGCAATTGCAGTGTGGCATTGCCAAAGGAGGCCAGGCCATGCGCGTCGGTGGTTTGCAGGCTGCCCTGCAACACGCTGACGGGGCCTTCTTCATCAAACAGCGGCGAGTCGGGCCGCGCCAAGGCATCCCGCAGAGTTTCGATACGTTCGATGCGCCCGTCGGCCATAAAGATCACGCGGCTGGCCAGGCGCTCCACTTCACGCGGCGCATGGGTGATGTAGAGCACGGGCAGGCCGGTTTCCTGCGCCAGCGCATCGATCAGGGCCAGCAATTCAGCCCGGGCCTGCCAGTCGAGCGCCGACAAGGGTTCGTCCATGCACAGCAGGCGGGGCTGGGAAAGCAGCGCCCGTGCGATCGCCACGCGCTGGCGCTCGCCCCCCGAGAGCGTGGTCACGGCTTGATCCAGCAGCTGGCTGATGCCCACGCGTTCGGCTGTCTTTTGCAGGGCATCGGGCGCAGCGGCCGGAGCGCGTTGGCAGGCGTAGGCCAGATTGCCGCGCACGCTCAGGTGTGGAAACAGCGCAGCATCCTGAAAAAC
>JAQSDS010000281.1 GCA_029946045.1 Rhodoferax sp. | reverse complement strand
ACCCGGCCTGACGGTAGCGGGCCCACGAGATCACCCAGGTGCACGCCCGCAAAGACAGCCCACAACAGGCTGAACAAACCGCAGCCAACGGCCAGACCGATCAAACTGGAGAATGCGCGGGACCACTTCCAACTCACCAGCCAGACCGTGGCGGCGGTAGCCAGCCCGACCAACAAGGCCAGCGGATGCAGCTGCGACAGGTCGACCAGGTCGACCAAGCTGCTTAACGGCGGCAGCCCCAGCAAGATCGGGATTTGCGCGAACAAAATCAACAGCGCGACACCGTTCATGAAGCCTGCCAGCACCGGTTGCGGCACAAAGCGGGCCAGTCGCCCCAGGCCGGCCATACCCATCAGAATCTGAAACAAACCCATCAGCACCACGCTGCCTGCCACCAGCGCCATCAGCAGCGCCAGCCCCTGGGGTGTCTGCAGGTCAAAGCGTGGATCGCGCAGCAGTTGCGCCACCAGTCCAGCCAGAATCAGCGCCGTGGCCGAAGTGGGACCGGCCGAAGGCGATGCCGCACTGCCGAGCAAAGCGTAAACCAGCCCACCCGCAATCACCGCAGCAAAAGCCGCGGCAATCCCCAGCGGCGCATAAGCACCCAAAGGGGCAAACGCCAGCAAGCCCAGCGTGAGGATGATGGCCACCGTCTCCAGCGCCACCACGGCGCCGAATAAATTGCGGCCGGTTGGTGTTAGCGCACCCACTTTCGGGCGTTCTCCCACAGCTGCATCCAGGGACTGAAGGCATCACGGTCCTGGTTGGTCCAGCTCATCTGGATGTTGCGAAAGACGCGCTCGGGGTGCGGCATCATGGCAGTAAAACGGCCATCCGCCGTGGTCACCGCGGTCAGGCCGCCCGGACTGCCGTTGGGGTTGAACGGATAGGCTTCGGTGGCCGCGCCATGGTTGTCGGTGAAACGCATGGCGGCGATGGCCTGGGCGGCGTTGCCCCGGTGTTTGAAGTTGGCATAACCCTCGCCGTGCGCCACCGCAATCGGCAACCGGCTACCGGCCATGCCGGCAAAAAACAGCGACGGTGACTCCAGCACTTCGACCATGCTCAAGCGCGCTTCAAAACGCTCGCTCTGGTTGGTGGTGAAGCGCGGCCAGTCCTGCGCGCCGGGAATGATGTCGGCCAGCTCGGCAAACATCTGGCAACCGTTGCACACACCCAGACCAAAGGTATCTGCGCGGCCAAAAAAGGCCTTGAACTGGTCTGCCAGACCTTGGTTGAAGGTGATGGAGCGGGCCCAGCCAATGCCGGCACCCAGGGTGTCGCCGTAACTGAAACCGCCACAGGCCACCACGCCCTTGAAATCAGCGAGTTTGGCGCGGCCAGTCTGCAGGTCGGTCATGTGCACGTCATAGGCCTCAAACCCCGCCTCGGTGAAGGCATAGGCCATTTCCACATGGGAATTGACGCCCTGCTCGCGCAGCACGGCCACTTTGGGGCGTGACAGCATGAGGGCGGCAGAAACGGGCTGCCGCACGCTCGTCACCAGGTGGACGTGCATGCCCGGATCGGTCGGATCTCCCGCGGTGGCGTGCTCGGCGTCGGCACAGGCCGGGTTGTCACGCTGCTGGCAGATCTTCCAGGAGGTGGCGTCCCAGACCTGGTGCAGGTCGGCCAGCTTGGCACTGAAAATGGCCTTGGCATCACGCCAGACCTGGACTTCGCCAATCCCGGCGCTGATAGGGGAGTCGGTCGGGCGGGTCTTGCCCACCACGTGGCTGAACTGGCTCAGATGGTGCACACGCAGCACCTGCATGACCGCGTCGCGTTCACTTGTGCGCACCTGCAACAGCACGCCAAGCTCTTCGCTGAACAGCGCCTTGAGCGTGAGCTCGTCGCGACGGCCACTGACCTGACCGGCCCAGTTCTTGGCATCACCATAGTCCATGCGGCTGTCAGAGACTCCATCGCCCTCGGTCACCAGCATGTCGACATTGAGCGCCACCCCCACATGGCCGGCAAAAGCCATCTCGCAGGCGGTGGCAAACAGACCCCCGTCGCTGCGGTCGTGGTAGGCCAAAATCTGACCCTGGGCGCGCAAAGCGTTGACCGCATGGACCAAATTCACCAGGTCTTGCGGGTCGTCCAGGTCTGGCACTTCATTACCCATCTGGCCCAGGGTTTGCGCCAAAATGCTGCCGCCCATGCGGTTCTGGCCATGGCCCAAGTCGATCAGGATCAAGGAAGTATCTTCTGTGGCATGAAGTTGCGGCGTCAGGCTGCCGCGCACATCGGCCAGCGTGGCAAAGGCGGTCACGATCAGCGACACCGGTGAGGTCACTTTTTTGGCGCTGCCCGCCTCATCCTTCCACTGCGTGCGCATCGACAAAGAGTCTTTGCCCACCGGAATCGAGATACCCAAAGCCGGGCACAGTTCCAGGCCCACGGCTTTCACGGTTTCATAGAGCGCGGCGTCTTCACCGGGTTCACCGCAGGCTGCCATCCAGTTGGCCGACAGCTTGACGCGGTCCAGTTCCATGGGCGCTGCCAGCAGGTTGGTGATGGCCTCGGCCACCGCCATGCGGCCGCTGGCGGGCGCATTCACTGTGGCCAGCGGCGTGCGCTCGCCCAGCGCCATGGCTTCACCGGCAAAGCCCTTGAAGTCGGCCAGCGTGACGGCGCAGTCGGCTACCGGCACCTGCCAAGGTCCGACCATCTGGTCGCGGTGACTCAGGCCGCCCACGGTGCGGTCACCTATGGTGATCAGAAATCGTTTGGAAGCCACGGTGGGGTGCGCCAGCACGTCGATGGTGGCCTGCTGCAAGCTGACCCCAGTCAGATTGATGGGGTCAAAAACACGCTGCACCGTGCTCACGTCACGCAGCATTTTGGGGGGCTTGCCTAACAGCACGTTCATGGGCATGTGGACTGGCGCCCCCACGCTTGTCACTTCGTGTACTGCGCTGCCCCCCGAGGGGGCTGTGCTTGCTTGGGGCGGCCCGGCGCGGCGCGCATTCGGGTCTTCATCAGTGACGACCAGATCACGTTCTTCAGTGGCCACGCCGACCACCGCAAAAGGACAACGCTCGCGCTCGCAAAGGGCCTTGAACAGGTCCAGCGACTCGGGCGCTATCGCCAGCACATAACGCTCCTGGCTTTCGTTGCACCAGATTTCCTTGGGTGCCAGGCCGGATTCTTCCAGCGGTACCGCGCGCAAGTCAAAACGCGCACCGCGCCCGGCGTCGTTGGTCAGCTCGGGAAAAGCGTTGCTCAAACCGCCAGCGCCGACATCGTGGATCGCCAGAATCGGATTGGCCTCGGTCATGAGCCAGCACTGGTTGATAACCTCTTGCGCCCGGCGCTCGATCTCGGGGTTGCCACGCTGTACCGAGTCAAAGTCGAGGTGGGCGGCGTTGTCGCCGGTGGTCATGGAACTGGCGGCACTGCCGCCCATGCC
>JAQSDS010000280.1 GCA_029946045.1 Rhodoferax sp. | reverse complement strand
TGACGACGAACACCTGCGCCAGACCGGCGGCCTGGCCGACATCACCCTGCCCGACGGCGAGCGCGCCGGGCAGACCACCCAAACCACGCTGTTCCCTTTCACCATGGACGGCCAGCGCCTGGGCGTGCGCCTGAGCCCGCCGGTGCTGGGCGCGCATACCGATGACTTGTTATCTGCGCTGGGGCTGGATGCAGAGGCCGTGCAGGCGCTACGCCAGGCCGGCGCCGTGGCTTGATTGATCAGGCCAACAAAGGCATCGCCTGCTCAGCCAGGCTGGCGTGCAGCGCAGCACCCAGGGGCAGCACCTCGTCGTTGAAGTCGTAGCGGTTGTTGTGCAGGTGGCGACTACCCAGGCCGCTCTCAAGGCCCTGGCCGAGTCGCAGGTACGCCCCGGGCTTGACGCGCAGCATGAAGGAAAAGTCTTCGGCACCCATGCTTGGCTCCAGGTCGCGCACCACGTTGGCAGCACCCACCAGGCTTTCCGCCACGTCGCCGGCAAAACGGGCCTCGGGCGCGGTGTTGACAGTAGCCGGGTACATGCGCTCGTAGGTCACCACGGCACTGGCACCAAAAGCCTGCGCCACCGAACTGCACAACTCGTTAAGGCGCCGTTCGATCAAGGCCTGCACTTCGGTCTTGAAGGTGCGCACCGTGCCGACCAGGGTGGCACTGTCGGCAATCACGCTCATGGCGCCCAAGTCGCCCGCCCGCATGGCGCACAGGCTGATGACGGCGCTGTCCACCGGCTTGACGTTGCGCGACACGATGCTTTGCACGGCGGTGATGATGTGCCCGGCCACCAGCACCGGGTCCACGGTTTGGTAAGGGTGGGCACCATGACCGCCCTTGCCGGTGATCTCGATGGAAATACGATCGGCCGCCGCCATCATCGGGCCTGTGTTGAGGCCGATGGTGCCCGGGCGCATGGCTGGCCAGTTGTGCATGCCGTAGACCGACTGCACCGGAAAGCGCTCAAACAGGCCGTCGTCGATCATGGCCTGGGCACCGGCATAACCCTCTTCACCGGGCTGAAAAATCAGCACCGCCGTGCCGTCGAAGTTGCGCGTCTCGGCCAGGTAACGCGCCGCACCCACCAGCATCGCGGTGTGGCCGTCGTGGCCGCAGCCGTGCATCAGGCCAGGTTTTTCGGACTTCCAGGCGAAGTTGTTGTGCTCGGTCATGGGCAACGCGTCCATGTCGGCGCGCAAGGCGATCATTTTCCCGCTGCTGTTGCGCTTGCCCTGGATCACCGCCACCAGGCCAGTCTTGCCGATGCGGGTGTGGATGGCGTCGACGCCACAGACGGTGAGCGCCTGCTGCACGCGTTGGCCGGTGTAGACCTCTTCAAAACCCAATTCAGGGTGGGCATGCAAGTCACGCCGGAAAGCGGTCAGCTCGGGGTGGAAAGCGGCGATGTGGGCAAAGGCACGGCTGTTGCTGGTGTATTTCAAAGGACTTTCCCTTCAGGTCAAGCAAAACGATCACACGCCAAACAGTTCCCCGCCGGCCTGGTCTGCCGGGGGTGTCACGCCCAGGTGCCGGTAGGCGGCCAGGGTGGCGATGCGGCCGCGTGGGGTGCGCTGCAAGTAACCCTGCTGGATCAGGTAGGGTTCGATCACATCTTCGATGGTTTCGCGTTCCTCACCAATGCTGGCGGCAATGTTGTCCAGGCCCACCGGGCCACCGTCAAAGCGGTGGATCACGGCCTCGAGCAGTTTGCGGTCCATCAAGTCAAAGCCCTGCGGATCCACATCAAGCATGGCCAGCGCGCGGTTGGCGATATCCAGCGTGATCTCGCCCACACCTTTCACATCGGCGTAGTCGCGCACCCGGCGCAACAGCCGGTTGGCAATACGGGGCGTGCCACGCGAACGCCGTGCAATCTCGAAACCGCCACGCTCATCGGTGGTCACCTTGAGCAAGCCAGCGCTGCGCTTGACAATACGCGCCAGCTCCTCGGGGGTGTAAAACTCGAGCCGCGCCACAATGCCAAAGCGGTCGCGCAGCGGGTTGGTCAGCATGCCGGCACGGGTGGTAGCGCCCACCAGCGTGAAGGGCTGCAGGTCAAGCTTGATGGAACGCGCGGCCGGACCTTCCCCAATCATGATGTCGATCTTGTAGTCTTCCAGCGCCGGGTACAAAATTTCTTCGACCACCGGGCTCAGGCGGTGGATTTCATCGATGAACAGCACATCGTTTTTTTCCAGGTTGGTCAGCAGCGCGGCCAGGTCCTTGGGTTTTTCCAGCACCGGGCCGCTGGTCTGGCGCAGGTTCACACCCAACTCGTGCGCAATGATGTGGGAGAGCGTGGTCTTGCCCAGACCCGGCGGGCCGAACAGCAGCACATGGTCGAGCGCCTCGTTGCGCATCTTGGCGGCGCTGATAAAAATCTCGAGCTGTTCGCGCGCCTTGGTCTGGCCCACGTACTCCTGCATCAGCTTGGGCCGCAACGCGCGCTCGATGGCCTCCTCGTTGGGCGAAGCGGGCGCGTTGGACACCACCCGCTTGGGCGGCGCCGGGGCAAAGTCGTCGGTTTGAATACTCAAGGCAGGCTCAATTCAGCGGCAAAGACAGTCACTATAGCGCCAGCTTGCTCGCCAGCCATTGGCTTAAATGACGGGTGGGGTCTTCAAAGCCATGAATACCAATGTAATGGTCGGCATCTGGCAGGGCGCTGAGCTCACCCAAATTGCCCGCGCCCTGCCATGCCGCCATGAAACTGCTGGCCTGGCGTGCAAATTCCGGCGATTCTTCGCTGCCCCAGTTCACCCAGATCGTGGTGGCACAGGGCCGCACACCAAACATCGGCGAATTGCGCTGAATGATGCCCTCGTCGAGCTGGATCATGGGCTGCAAATAGCTGTAGCGCAGCGGCGCAATGTCGTAAATGCCACTCACCAGCACGGCGGCGGCAACGGGGTCGGCGGGCAGGCCGTAGTCTTCGACCCAGCGCGTTTGCAGACACATGGCGGTCAGATGCGCACCTGCCGAATGGCCGCCCAGCGCCAGCCGCGCCGGGTTGCCGCCATAGTCAGCAATGTGGCGGTGCGTCCAGGCCACGGCCGCGCGCAGCTGGCGCGTGATTTCATCCAGGGTGACAACCGGGCACAGGGCGTAATTGACCACCACCGTGGTGATGCCTAGCGGCTGCAGGCCCAGCGCCACACAACTGAACTCCTTGCTGGTAAAAGCGCGCCAGTAACCGCCGTGAATGAAGACAAACACCGGCGCGTTGGGGACATCGGCTGGAAAAATGTCGAGGGTTTCAGCCAGCGTCGGGCCGTAGGGCACATCGAGCACACAGCGCAGGGACTGCCTGGCCAGCGCCGACTGCGCAACGTAGTGTTTGGCGGGCGCGGTGGGGTCGGCCAGCTTGATGGCCGGGTTGTACTGCGCATCAAGCTGCGCCTGGGTTT
>JAQSDS010000279.1 GCA_029946045.1 Rhodoferax sp. | reverse complement strand
CATGACGCTGCGGTAGTCCACGCCGTGGCTGGCGCCGTACTGGCGGTTGTAACTCTCACACAGTTTGATGCCGGCAATTTTGGCAATGGCATAAGGCTCGTTGGTGGGCTCCAGCGGGCCGGTAAGCAGTGCGGACTCGCTCATGGGCTGCGGAGCCTGGCGCGGGTAGATGCAGCTTGAGCCTAAGAACAGCAGTTTTTGCACGCCGTTTTGAAAGGCGGCTTCAATCACGTTGGCCTGCATCATCAGGTTTTGGTAGATGAAGTCGGCTGGATAGGTGTTGTTGGCATGAATACCGCCTACCTTGGCAGCGGCCAGATAGACCTGGGTTGGCTTTTCTTGTTTGAAAAATGCTTGTACCGCGGCCTGGTTGGTCAGGTCCAGCTCGGCGTGGGTGCGGGTTAGGAGATTCGCGGCGGGGGCGCCGCTCCTACACGCTAACTTGCGCACAATGGCTGAACCCACCATGCCGCGGTGGCCTGCAACGTAAATTTTTGGTTGTTCGCTCATTTAGGTTGTTCTGCCGTAAGTGTCTTCAAAACGCACAATGTCGTCTTCACCCAAATAGCTGCCAGACTGCACCTCGATGATTTCCAGCGGAATGCTGCCGGGATTTTTCAGGCGATGTATTTCACCCAGGGGGATGTAGGTGGACTGGTTTTCTGTGAGCAAGATGACCTTGTCACCGTTGGTGATTTCTGCCGTGCCCTTGACCACAATCCAGTGCTCGGCACGGTGGTGGTGTTTTTGCAGGCTTAAGCTGGCACCGGGCTTGACCTGAATGCGCTTGACCTTGAAGCGGTCCGCTTCGTCAATGCTGTCGTACCAACCCCAGGGGCGGTGCACTTTGCGGTGCAGGGTGTGCTCTTCGCGCTTGGTCTGCTGCAGTTGGGTGACGATGTGTTTGACGTCCTGGCTGCGGGATTTGTCGGCGACCAGCACGGCGTCTGGCGTTTCAATCACGATCAGGTCTTCAACGCCAACCAGGGTCACCAGGCGGCTGGTGGCATGCACCAGGGTGTTGCGGCTGGCGGTGGTCAACACGTCGCCAATGTGCGCGTTGCCGTTGTCATCTTTGGGCAAGACTTGCCAGACGGCGTCCCAGGCGCCCAAGTCATTCCAACCGGCGTCTAGCGGGACCATTTTGATGGGGAAGCTGCTACCCGGGCAGTGCTCCATGGCGGCGTAGTCAACTGATTCTGATGGGATAGCGGTGAATTCTGTCTTGCCCGGGCGCACGAAAGGTGCGTCTGTGCTGCGTTTTGCCCAGGCTGCGCGTGTGGCGTGAAGGATGTTGGGGCGGAATTGTTCAAGCGCTTTTAGCCAGACCGAGGCTTTGAGCACAAACATGCCGGCGTTCCAGAAGTAGCCGCCTTGTTCCAGGTAGGTTTGGGCTGTGACTTGGTTGGGTTTTTCTATGAAGCGTTGGACATCGAGGGGGGCATTCGCGGCGGGGGCGCCGCTCCTACGGGGGGCAGGGGCATTCGCGGCGGGGGCGCCGCTCCTACGGGGGTCATTCGCGGCGGAGGCGCCGCTCCCACAGGGGCTGCCCACACAGGGGGCCGTTTGGATGTAGCCGTAGCCGGTTTCTGGGCGGTCTGGGGTGATGCCTAGGATGGCGATAGTGCCAGTGGCCGCTTCACGGATGGCGGCTTGCATGGCTTGGGTAAAGGCGACTGGGTTGGCGATGGTCTGGTCAGCCGGGGTAACGACCAACACCGGGTCGGCACCACCTTCTAGTGCGGCCAGCGCAGCCAGCGTGAGCGCCGGCGCGGTGTTGCGGGCGGTGGGCTCTAATAGCGCTGCGCCCAGCGCAACACCGGTTTCCCGCAGTTGCTCAACCGCCAGAAAGCGGTGCTCTTCGCCGCTGACAAGGTACAGCGGGGCCACGGCAATGTCGTCGGACCCCAGGGCGGCCAGGCGTTGCGCCGCCATTTGAAACAGGCTTTCATTACCGGTAAGGCAAAGAAACTGCTTGGGGAAACCAGCGCGGCTAAGTGGCCACAGGCGGGTGCCCGAGCCACCACAGAGGATGACGGGGGTGACGTTGATCATGTTGTAGGTACCTTGTTGTGGTCGGCGTGCTTCACTTCAGATTTCAAGGCATCAATTTCAGCCTTGAGTGCATCGAACTCATGAAGCTTGCGTTCCATAAAACGTGCCGTGATGGCCGCCTTGGCCGCGACGCCGCTGGGGGTAAGCAGGTAGTAGTACGAGAGCTTGTTTTGGCTGGTACGAAAGTTTTGCGCCTTCACAAAACCCTGCTCCACCAGCGCCTTCAGGCAGAAGTTGAGCTTGCCCAGGCTCACACCCACGGCCTCGGCCAGCTCGCGCTGGTTGATGTCGGGCTTGGCTTCAAGCACGCGCAGCACCTTGAGGTGGCTGTCTTCGTGCAGGTCGTGTTTATCCACGGTTATTTTGGAGTTTTTGAGGAGCGCAAAAGTGCTTTTGCCACGCTACCGCCATGCCCGGCAGGTTTTGCAACATGCAGCAGGTGGCGGCTTTGGCGTGCGCGAACAAACGAGGTTTATCTGTTCATGCAATGAACAGATGCTACCACACCCCCGCAAGGGTCAATTTGGAGATATTTTGTTTGCTTTAGACGCGAATGCTGATGCATTCGGAAGGAGGTGTTCACCAAGCTTGCACTTGGGTGAAGTGCGGGTGAACATTTTGAATACTGTGGCATTGTCGACGGCAAATGCGGCTTGGTGCACCCCCCAAATGGGGGGTTCTTGGGTGTTTAATTGTAAAAACTGGGGTGAGACCGGGCCTTGCCCCTGACAAATTCCCCTTTCCCTTTCTGCGGCCCGATGCCAAGAGCCAGGTCACCATGCGCTACCTGGACGGCAAGCCCCACAGCATCAACACCCAACAAGCGCTACAGCTTCATTCTTATCTGATTAAGCGCGATCCTCGATATAAACATGAGTTTTCGCCAATCTTCAGATTCCTGGTTGGGATGCAGAAAGTCGGTCTTGCCTGCGTTGATGCCGTTAGTGAAATCGGTGAAGGTGTCAGTAATACGGTCCTTGAAATCACCAGCATGTGATTTGTCTTTAAGGAAAACCGCCACAAAATCGTTCCACAGACCATTCATTTGGGCGCTGGTATAAGACTCCAACAGGGTCACATTCATGTCGTTGCGGTTTGCCCAGGTCACCAAGGCGTTGCCACTGTCGGGGTAAAACCGCCAGCAGTCCACCGGGTAACGGTGAAATAGGCCGTTGGACGGCACGTTCAGATAAAACAACCCGCGCGGCTTCAAGACGCGCATGATTTCCAGGTACAACAGCCAAAACATTTCCGAGTGTTCAAAGCATGAACTCGACACCACCAGGTCCACCGACCCCGATTCAAAAGGCAAGTGGTACGGGTCGTCAAGAATCAAGTCCACGCCCTTGCCGGCAACAAAATCGACACCAAG
>JAQSDS010000278.1 GCA_029946045.1 Rhodoferax sp. | reverse complement strand
ATGAAAAATACTGACCAGCAAGGGCGTACCCAGAATATCGCGCACCTGCACGCGGCTCATGCCCTGCTTCAAGGCTGCGGCTTGCTCACGCGAAACAAAATTGCCCTGCACAATGTCAATTTTGTAGGGCGTCACCACACTGACCATGCGGTTGCTGGCCTGATCGAGACTGCCACACGCGGTCAGAGCGACCAGCGACAAGCCTAACAAACTCAAGCGAAAAGTACGAAGCAGAGATGTGGACATGGGCTAAATGGGTAGCAAATAATCAGATCATTGTACTGGCTACCCCATCGGGCCATCAGCGCCAGCCCAGCGCATGTACCCAACTGTCAGCCGGGCTCGTTCATGGCCAAACGATGGCGTTCGACGAAGTCTTTGTAGGTGTCCACACCGCGCATTTGCAGAATCGTATTGCGCACGGCGGCCTCGACCAGCACCGCGATATTGCGCCCTGCCACCACCTGGATCACCACTTTGCGTACCGGCACGTCAAGCACGTCCTGCATCAGGGGTTCATAGGGAATGCGCTCGTAATCGCGCTCCATGGTCTCGCGGCGCACCAGGTGAACGATGAGTTGCAGGCGCTTTTTGCGGCGCACAGCGGTTTCACCAAAGATGCCTCTGATATCCAGCAGCCCGATGCCACGCACTTCGAGCAAATTGAGCAACAGCTCCGGGCAACGCCCCTCAATCGTGTCCTGGTTGATGCGGTACAGGTCAACGGCATCGTCAGCCACCAGACCGTTGCCGCGCGAAATCAACTCCAGGCCCAACTCGCTTTTGCCCAGACCGGATTCACCGGTAATGAGCACACCCAAGCCAAGAATGTCCATGAACACGCCATGCATGGTGCAACGGTCGGCAAAGTGCTTGGACAAATAGGCGCGCAGCACGTCAATGACAAAGGCCGATGAACCGTCGGTGGCAAACATCGGGATCTGGGCACGCTCGCACATCGAGGTCAGCCCTTCCGGTGCCGATTGCCCGTCTGCCAGCACCAGCACCGGCGGCTCCAGCGTCACGATGCGGGCGATGCGCCGGGCGCAGTCCTCGGGCGTTGCGTTGACAAGGTAAGCAACCTCGCGCTCACCCAGAATCTGCACCCGGTAAGGATGGATGTAATTGAGGTAACCCACCAGATCGGCGCCGGAACGCGCCGCACGCACCGCTACTTCGTCAAAACGTCGCTCAGAAGCGCCCAGACCGGCTACCCATTCCCAGCGCAGATTGGCGCGGAAAGCCTCAAACAGAACATCGGCGCTGATGAAATTGGGCTTCATGGCTGACGCTCTGAATCAGGATGGTTGAGGAAAGACAAGGAAAGGCTCAAGCCGATTGCCAGTTGGCAATGCGCTGGTACAGATCGGCGGCATCCTTGATCGTCAGAAGTTGTTCACGCAATGTGGCATCGCTGAGCATCTCGGCGATTTCAGACAAAATTTCCAGGTGTTTCTGGGTGGCAGCCTCTGGCACCAACAAGAAGATCATCAAGCCAACGGCCTGTTCATCTGGGGAATCGAAGCCAATCGGCTGCGCCAACTGGATGACAGCCGCCATGGGCGCCTTGAGTCCCTTGATGCGGCCATGCGGAATGGCCACGCCATGACCCAGGCCAGTCGAACCAAGGCGTTCCCTTGAAAAAAGGCTGTCGGTCACCAGGGCACGACTCAAACCGTGCAAGTTCTCGAACAGCAAACCCACCTCTTCGAAAGCTCTTTTTTTGCTTGAAACGTCCACTTGGACCATTACTTGTTCAGCCGAGAGGATGGAAGCGAGTCGATTCATGATGGTCTTTGAAGGTGCACGATAAAAATTTGGCACAAAAAAAGCCGCACGCACTTGCGAGCGGCTTGTCAGATTTTAAATTACATCAAGCGCTTGGGCGCGTCATGGTGATGGGATTGCAAACGGTCTTTATGACGCACCACCTGGCGGTCAAGCTTGTCCACCAGTTCATCGACGGCAGCGTACAGGTCCGCGTGCGCGCTTTCAGCAAACAACTCGATGCCTTTGATATGAATATTGCATTCGGCTTTTTGCCTGCGCTCTTTTTCCTTCATATTTTCCAGTGTCAGCAGCACTTTGACGTCCACCACCTGGTCAAAATGTCGCTTGATTCGATCCAGCTTGCTGGTCACATAACTGCGTAAGGCAGGGGTTACTTCCAAATGGTGACCGCTGATCGTCAAGTTCATAAAAGCCTCCTAAGCTCCTGGTTGCAAAAGCCACCAGCTACGCCGGCAGCAGAAAAATATCCTTAAACCATGGTGCTGACTATGCCCCGGCTTGGGGCAATTTGCAATTAATTTTTCATGATGCAATGCAACATCCTGCGGCTTTAAGAACCGCCTCATTGGCAAAAGACGCGCTGGAGTGTCATAATTCTTCCGATTAGCATGATGGCATCCTGAAGGCTTTTATTGCACATAGACTCCCCCGGTTGCTGGTTTTCAATACACCAAAGTGCCGTTGAACCCGAACGCCCCGCAACCGGCACTACGCCTCATGGTCTACCTCTTTTGGGAGAGCGCGCATGCTCAACATCTTCACCCTCGCCAACGGTCGCCTGTTTCAGGAAGAGATCGAATCCCTCGAAGAACTGTCGCGTTTTCAGCCTATCTGGGTTGATCTGGAGTCGCCTACCCTCGAAGAGAAACGCTGGATCAAACAGTATTTTGGACTCTCCATCCCGGAAGACGCGATGGATGAGGACATCGAGGAATCGGCCCGCTTCTACAAGGAAGACAACGGCGAACTTCACATTCGCAGCGATTTTCTGGTCGCCGATGACGATGACCCGCACACGGTGCGGGTGGCGTTTATCCTGAATCTGGTCAACGACGAGCTCAAAAGCAAAGGTGTGCTGTTTTCGATCCACGACGAGGACGTACCGGTGTTCCGCTTGCTGCGCATGCGTGCCCGGCGCGCACCCGGCCTGATTGAGGACGCCAAAGAGGTGTTGCTCAAGCTGTTTGATGCCGACGCCGAGTATTCAGCCGACACGCTCGAAGAAATTTACGACGAACTCGAAAAAGCCAGCGCCAAGGTGCTGTCAGGCGACGTGACCGATGCGCTGGCGGGCGAGGTTCTGGGAGCCATCGCGCGCCATGAAGACATGAACGGCCGCATTCGGCGCAATGCCATGGACACCCGGCGTGCGGTCAGTTTCATGATGCGCACAAAAATGCTCAACAGCGAACAGTTTGAAGACGCGCGGCAAATCCTGCGCGACATCGACTCGCTCGATTCGCACACAGCCTTCTTGTTTGACAAAATCAACTTCCTGATGGACGCCACGGTCGGCTTCATCAACATCAACCAGAACAAGATCATCAAAATTTTCTCGGTGGCCAGCGTGGCGCTGCTGCCGCCCACGCTGATCGCCAGCCTGTACGGCATGAACTTCAAGCTCATGCCCGAGCTGGACTGG
>JAQSDS010000277.1 GCA_029946045.1 Rhodoferax sp. | reverse complement strand
GATGCAGGAAGGGGCCGACCCCGAGCGCATCAAAGCGGCCATCACCGAACTGCTACGCGAACGCCGCAAACTCGCTGAGTCTGACGAAGACAACTTCAATGTCCTCGACACCAAACAGCTCGGCGAAGCCTTTTCCAGCACCACCAAGGTCATGACCACACTGCTGGGCGCGGTGGCCGCAGTGAGCCTGCTGGTAGGCGGTATTGGCATCATGAACATCATGCTGGTGAGCGTGACCGAGCGCACCCGCGAGATCGGCCTGCGCCTGGCCATTGGCGCGCTAGAGCGCGAGGTGTTGATGCAATTCCTGATAGAAGCTGTGGTGCTGTCGGCGTTGGGCGGTGCCATGGGCATCTTGCTGGCCACCGGCGCATCGGTAGCCCTGGCCAACGTGATGGAGGTGCCGTTTGTCTTCAATCCCGCCATCAACGGGCTGGCGTTTGTGTTTTCTGCCGGCATCGGCGTGCTGTTTGGCTACTTTCCGGCGCGCCGTGCCGCCCGGCTGGATCCCATTGAGGCGCTGCGGCATGAGTAGTGCCGAATCAGGCTTGCGCGCCTGATTCTGGCTATTATTTTGTCTGGTGTTGGTCGCATTTTTGTCTCACAATAAGCAGTCACACACTGAGGGGCATTGCAACATGGGTTCTCATCAAGGTCGGTCAGACGCCATCCCCACAACGCCGTTCAAAATTCACGATCAAGTGGAGTACCGCGTGAAAGGGCGCATTCTGCACACCACGGCCAGGGGACCGTTCAGCAGTGTGGTCGAGGCCATTCCACCCACCATCACCGGCTTCCTTCACAGGCTGGCGCAGCAGGGCCGCTGGGGGCAAATCGTCTACTTCCAGCAAAGCGCGTTGACCTCCCCTGCTGCTATGCAGGATTTTTCGGCCTATCTCCAAGCCAGGTACAAGGATACCGAAGCAAAGCCGGTGGTTGCCCTGGTTTTCGAGCCCGACATTGAGGGTCGTCAATTGATGGCGCCCGCGTTCCTGCAGTGCTATGCCAACGCCGGCTTGAAAAGTCAGCTCTTTGAAGACTATGCCAGCGCGCTGCATTGGGTGGAATCCGAAATCAGCCAAACCTCGTCGCAACTCGAGTGGAAAGACAGTTACGCAATCGGGGACCCGGCCATAGACGAACAACACCGGGAGTTGTTCACGCGTGCGGCCTATGTCCTGGCCGCAACCTCGCACGAAGGACAGGTGATTTCTGCCATGCGACTGTTCCAATACATGCGCACCCACCTCTCGCACGAGGAAGAACTGATGCGCAACCTTCAGTATCCGGCGGTCGATATGCACACCGCAGAGCACCGTGCGATGCTTGCCAGACTCAACACCATTTCACTCAAAATTGCCAACGAAAACCTGGTGATGGCGGACATCGAAGAATTTATTGGCGACAGATTTTTGAAACACATGGAGACAGCAGACACCGACCTGGCGCGCTTTGCCAACGCGACCCGGTCAGCCCGAAGCTGACGGCAGGAAGGCCGCAGCTGCCACCCCCTAACCGTTCAAGACCTATTTCGGCTGCGACAACCCGCAGCAGAACAGACTTACCAAACCACGACGGGCCTGTAAAAAATCAGGTTTGTCGCAGCAATTGCGCAATCGCCCGCGGATACATCAGGTGCTCCTGCGTCAGCACCCGCGCGGCCAGGCTGTCTGCCGTGTCGCCGGGCAGGATCGGCACCACCGCCTGCGCCAGGATCGGGCCGTGGTCCAGTTCGGCGGTCACCAAATGCACCGTGGCCCCTGCCACCTGGCAACCGGCGTCAATGGCACGCTGGTGCGTGTGCAGGCCGGCAAAGGCGGGCAAAAGCGAGGGGTGGATGTTGACCAGGCGCCCGGTATACCGGTTAACAAAGCCAGGCGTCAGAATGCGCATGAAACCGGCCAGCACCACCAGCACCGGTTGGCCAGGGCTGTCATAGCGGTCAATCACTTGCGCCAGCGCGGCGTCAAAAGCCTCGCGACTCGGATAAGCCTTGTGGTCGAGCACCTCGGTGACAATACCTTCTGCGCTGGCAAATTGCAGTCCCCTGGCGTCGGCCTTGTTGCTGATGACTGCTACCACCTTGGCACCATCATGTTCGGCCCAGCGCTCACGCTGTGCCGCTTGCACAATGGCGGCCATGTTGGAGCCACTGCCTGAAATCAAAATAACGATATTTTTCATGAAGACTGAATTATGACTTTGACGACCCCCCCTTCCCTCACCCTGACACCCATCGAGGCCCGCGTGCTGGGCACCCTGATGGAAAAGGCCCGCACCGTGCCCGACAGTTACCCGCTGTCGCTCAATTCGCTGATGCTGGGCTGCAACCAAAAAAGCAGCCGCGACCCGGTAATGGACCTGACCGAAGCCGATGTAGCCAGCGCGCTGGACAATTTGATGGCCCAGAACCTGGTGCGCGCCAACACCTCCGGGCGGGTCACCCGCTACGAGCACAATTTCCAGCGCGGCGTGGGTGTGCCCGAGCAGTCAGCGGTGTTGCTGGGCCTGCTGATGCTGCGCGGTCCTCAAACTGCGGCTGAGTTGCGCCTGAACACCGAGCGCTGGTACAGGTTTGCCGACATTTCTTCGGTCGAGGGCTTTCTGGAGGAATTGCAGGACCGTTCAGAAGAAAAAGGCGGCCCGCTGGTGATCAAGCTGGCCCGCGCGCCCGGCGCCCGCGAGCAGCGCTGGGCCCACTTGCTGTGCGGCCCGGTCGATGAAGCCCAATTTGCCCAGTCCGGCAGCGCCCGTGGCGCCGATGGCTCAGCCAGCACCCTGGCCCGCATTGAACAGCTGGAAGCCGAAGTGACCCAGCTCAAAGCCACGGTGCTCATGCTCTGCACCGAGCTGGGTGTATCTGCCACTGCGCCTTGACGCCACGCAAGAGACGTCAGGAAAAATCAGAAGGTGCCGGGGTAGGCGCCGCCATCGGCCAGCACATTTTGTCCGGTCACGTAGCCGGCCTGCTGACTGCACAAGAACGCGCAAATGGCACCAAACTCTTCGGGTGAACCAAAACGCTTGGCCGGAATGCCGCTGCGCCGCGCGTTTGCCACCACTTCTAGCGGCTGCCCAGTTTTGGCGGCAGCGCCCTGAAAGATGGACTGCTGGCGCTCGGTATCAAAAGCGCCGGGCAACAGGTTGTTGATCGTCACGCCCTTGGTGGCCAGGTCGCTGCGTGCCAGACCGGCCACAAAGCCGGTCAGTCCACTGCGCGCGCCATTGGACAGGCCCAACACATCGATCGGCGCCTTGACCGCGCTGGAGGTGATGTTGACGATGCGGCCAAAACCGCGTGCAGCCATGCCGTCCACCATGGCCTTGATCAGCGCAATGGGCGTGAGCATGTTGGCATCGAGCGCACGAATCCAGTCGTCTCGATCAAAACCCCGGAAGTCCCCGGCCGGCGGGCCACCGGCATTGGTCACCAAAATGTC
>JAQSDS010000276.1 GCA_029946045.1 Rhodoferax sp. | reverse complement strand
CTTGGCGATGATGGGTTTGATTTCGTCCTTGGCGGCGGCCAACACCGCTTCCTTGGCCTTCTTGGCAAAGCCCGACTGGTCGGTTTCCACAAAGATCATGCCCTTGGCTTTCAGTTCGGCTTCCAGCTTTTGCTCATCGGCCAGCATCACGGTCCGCTCGTAAGCTTGTGCGCGTTGAGCCGCTTCCTGAACCGCCTTTTTCTGCTCAGCACTGAGTTTGTTGAAGGACTTTTCACTTATCGCCAGATAGATCCAGGAACGAACGTGTTCGGTACGGTTCACGTACTTCTGAACTTCAAAGAAACTGGCGGACTTGATCAGGGCCAGCGGGTTTTCCTGCGCGTCGATCACGCCGGTTTGCAGTGAAGTGAACACCTCGCCAAAAGCCATCGGCGTTGGTTGTGCGCCCACACCGCGCCAGAATTGCATGAACACCGGCACGTTGGGCACGCGCATCTTCAGCCCCTTCACATCGGCCACTGATTTGATCGGTGTTTTGGAGGTCAGGTTGCGCGGGCCACGGGCGAAGTAAGCCAATGGCACTACTTTGGCACGTTCGATGACTTCTTTCTTGATTTCGTCACCCAGCGGTCCATTCACTGCCTTGTCCATTTCAGCCATGTCTTTGAAGGCATAGGGAATGGCCAGCAAGGCCGCTTTCGGCGCCCAGTTTTGCAGGGACTCGCCTGTGATGGTCATATCGGCCGTGCCCAGTTGCATGCCGTTAATCAAGTCCATTTCCTTGCCCAATGCGTCATTGGGGAAAACCTTAACTTCCACTTTACCGTTGGTCAGGGTTTTGACTTCTTCGGCGAATTTGAGCGAGGCCTTGTGCCATGAATTTTCTTCATTGGCGAGGTGCCCGAGTTTCAAGGTGATGTCGGCAGCATGCAGCGCGCCAGAACAAATGATTGCGGCACCAGTCAAGGTCGCTGCGCGTGTAATTTTCCAGTTCAATTGAAACATTATTTCTCCTAATTAAAAGGTCTGGTGGCGACGGTTTTTTTTCTGGCCACTCAACATGTCAAAAACAAATCTCCTACTCGCCATCATGTCACTCCTCATTGAGTACCATGGCACCATGGCGAGATATGAAGTTTATATCGACAAATATAGACAAAACATCAGGGATAACCCCTATGTTTTTGCAAAAACATGACGTACTACCATGGTGTATTATCCATATTCCGTTTTAAGAAAGCCGCCTCATGTCCACCCGTGCTTCCGTTCGAGTCACACGTAACAGCGCCGCCCTGGTTGATGAGTCGCTTGCGTCTGCCCTCAGCGGATTCAGGCTCGACCCGGAGCGCTCGTACACCTCCCAGGTGCACGATGTGCTGCAGCAGGCTATCGTCCGCGGCAAACTGTTACCCAAGACGGCACTGTCAGAAGCCACGATCTCCTCATTGATTGATGTCAGCCGAACCCCTGTACGCGAAGCCCTTGCGCAACTGGCCGAAGAACAACTGGTGTTGATTTACCGCCAGGTTGGCACCATCGTGGCACCGGTTCGCTTGTCGTTGCTGGAAGAGGGGCGCTTCGTGCGCAGCACACTTGAATGCGCCAACCATGTGCAACTGGCACAAACCATCACGGCCGAGCAAATGGCCGAGTTCGGGCAGATCGTGCAGCATCAGCGCCATGCGGTAGGCACCGGGCAACTTGATCAGTTCTCTGAACTCGACGAATTGATGCACCGACGCCTGTTTGAGTTTGCTGGCCGGGAGCATGTCTGGCCCATGCTGGAAACCTTCAAACGCCAGTTTGACCGGGTGCGATGGCTGCTGCTCGGGGTCTCCGGACACGCCGAGCGCGCGTTGCAAGAGCATGAACAAATCCTTGCGCAAATGGCCGCCCGCGACATGGGTGGGCTTGGCGCTACCGTGGCGGCGCATATCAACCACATCACCCAGCATCTGGCGGCATTGCGAGAGCAGGCACCTTCAGCCTTCTTTGCCGATTGAGAGACCTTCAGGAGATTTCGCTTGAAAATTGAACGTATACAAACCATCGTGACCTGCCCTGGTCGCAATTTTGTGACCGTGAAGATCGTCACCGACGAAGGTGTTTACGGGCTGGGTGATGCCACGCTCAATGGGCGTGAATTGGCCGTCAAGTCCTACCTTGAGGATCACATCTTTCCTTGCCTCATTGGCCGCGATCCGCGCAATATTGAAGACATTTGGCAATACCTGTATCGAGGGGCTTATTGGCGTCGTGGCCCGGTGACCATGACCGCCATCGCGGCGATCGATATGGCACTGTGGGACATCAAAGGCAAACTCGCAGGTATGCCGGTTTACCAGCTGCTGGGCGGCAAGAGCCGCAATGGTGTCATGGTTTATGGGCACGCCAACGGGCGCGACCACGAGGAATCTGTTGACGCAGTGCATAAACACATTGAAGAGGGCTATAAAGCCATTCGAGTCCAGTCTGGCGTACCCGGGCTGGCCAAGACCTACGGTGTCGGCAAGAGCAAGGGTTTTTATGAACCCGCTGAGAAAGGCTTGCCGCCAGAGGAGCCATGGGACACCTCACTGTATCTGCGTCACACACCCGAGCTGTTTCGCAAAGTGCGTGAGGCCGTGGGCTTTGAACCGCACCTGCTGCACGATGCGCATCACCGCCTGACACCCATCGAAGCCGGGCGGCTTGGCAAAGATCTGGAGCCCTATCGACTGTTCTGGCTCGAAGATGCAACGCCAGCAGAGAACCAGGAGGCTTTCCGCCTGATCCGCCAGCACACGACCACACCGCTTGCCGTAGGAGAGATTTTTAACTCTATCTGGGATTGCAAGGATTTGATCAGTGAACAACTGATCGATTACATCCGCTCAACCATCGTTCACGCCGGGGGCATTACCCACGTGCGGCGCATCGCGGACTTTGCTGCCATGTACCAGGTTCGAACCGGTTTTCACGGGGCCACTGACTTGTCTCCCGTCTGCATGGCAGCCGCGGTTAATTTTGGCATGTGGGTCCCCAACTTTGGCGTTCAGGAGTTGATGCCTCACACCCCCCTCACCGATGAGGTTTTCCCGCACAACTATCGTTATGAAGACGGCTACCTGGTCATGGACGATGTACCTGGCCTGGGTGTCGAGATCAACGAGGAACTCGCTGCCAAATACCCCTATGAACGCGCTTATCTGCCAGTCGCCCGCCTGGGTGATGGCTCCATGTGGAATTGGTGAAGCCAGGACAACGGTATCCCCGCCGACGATAGGCTGTGGGCCCACATTCAGACTCTTTGAACCAAAGGAATTTTTATGCAAACACGCGCTTGTGTACTTCACGCCCAGGAAGATGTCCGCATCGAAACCTGCGAGGTCGGTGACATGGGGCCACAGCAAGTACTGGTGCGCATCGGTGTCGGTGGCATCTGCGGCTCCGACATTCACTACTACTGGGAAGGTGGCATCGGCACCATCCGCGTTACCGAACCGAT
>JAQSDS010000275.1 GCA_029946045.1 Rhodoferax sp. | reverse complement strand
GTTGATTTGGTCAACCATGCTGCGGATGCGGGAGTCGACCTGCTTGCCTGCGTCTTTGGATTTATCACCTGCCTCTTTAGATTTGCCATCAGACGCAGGGTCAACTTCAATTTTTTGCACCAGTATATTTTTACGTTTGTAGTAGTCTGGGGTGATGAGGGCTTCGCGGTCCGGAATCAGGTCCAGGATGCGCATGCCGTCAAACCAGCTGGATCGAATGCGCTCTGCCACCACACCTTGCAGCGTGACGGCGTTGGCAAAGGCTGGGCTGATGTCAAGCAGCAACAGCACGTCGCCGTCTTGCAGCTTGCTTTGCAGGCCCTGGGCGTTGAGCATGATTTCTTGAACGCTGCGCGCAGGCGTGGTGTCTGGGTTGATACGCTCAAGCACGGCTTTCTTGGATTTCGCCAGAGCCGGTACGCCACCGCCAAGGTTCAAAATGTCGGCCACACTGCTGCCCCCCGGCTTCAGCTCATAAATGGCCGCTTGGTCAAAGGCGCCGGTCACGGCCACGCGCGGGCCCACCGGCGGGATCACGATGACGTCACCGGCCAACAGGGGCAGGTCGTGCGACTTGTCGCCTCGGGAAATGAAGTCGTACAGGTCGATGGTGGTGACAGTTTTGCCGGCGCGCTTGAGTTCGATGGCGCGCATGGAGCCATTGGCACCGGGCCCGCCGCTGGCAAACAGGGCGTTGACCAACGTGCTTACGCTGGACAGTTGAAAGGTACCCGGTTGCAGCGCCTGGCCCACCACATACACCTGGATACCGCGCAAGCGGCCCAGTGTGGCACTGGCCTTGAAGTTGGTAAAGATCTTGCCCAGCTGGGTGCTGAGGGTTGGCTCCAGGTCGCGCACGGCCACGCCCGCCAGGGTCACCGGACCCACTTTGGGCAGGTTGACCTGGCCATTGCGGTCGAGCACCAGGTTGGTGCTGAAGTCTTGTGGGCCGGAGACCTGCAGGCGCACCTGGTCGCCGGGGCCCAAAATGTAGTTGTCGGGCGCGGGCACATTGGTGTTGGCAGCGTAGGCCTGGGGCGAGTCAAACAGGTCGCGGCCAAAGACAGGCAGCAGGCGCCCGGTGCTCTCCTGCACAAAGCGCTGAAACTGGTTGGGCACCACTATCCGCTGTACTGCGCGCGTGGGTACAAAGTCTGGAGCGGGGGCATCTGTTGCGGGGCTGTCGGCATTGGCGTTCGCCTGCGGTGCTCTATCGCGCAGCAGGGGGTTGCCGGTTGGGCCTTCCGAAGCGGCTGTGGTGCTGGCATTCAGGCTACCGGTATTCACGCTGCCAGGGCTGGTGACCACGGTGGCGGTTTGCGCCTGCAGACTCGTGCCAAAGGCCAATGCCAGTGCCGCCACGGCAAGCGAACGGACCCAGAATTTCAGCGCAGGGGTGTTAGTGATTGGCATGTGAGGACAGATATTTAGATGAAAATTGTTGCAGCGTTAATTTGTAGGAGCGGCGCCCTGTGGGAGCGGCGCCCTCGCCGCGATTGCATTCGTTCAGATTTATTAATTTCACACCTCGACATGAATGACATGTACAGCAGGTCATTTGGAGAGCAGATTATGACAAACGTAGATGTCAGCTTTTTTAGGGCTTAGCATGGTCAATCGCAGGGACGGAGGCGTCAATGGGTGTTAGCTTACTTTCCTGACTTCATTAGGTTCAAGGCTTAATTTGACGGACTTGCTCATGATGTTCAACAACACCATGACGCGTTGCTCGCCATCGCTCATTTGGTAAATAGCTTCCAGGCCGACAAAGGGGCCTTCTGTAATCAGTACTTTTTCGCCTTGGGTGAAATGGCGCTGTTGCACAGAACCCGAGCCGCATTGCGCGCGGATCAAATCGACCAGGACGTCACTCATCCTGGCTGGTTCCTGGCCAAAGCTGACCAGGCGGCTAACGCCTTTGGTGGAGCGGATGGGTTGCCAGCTTTGGGCGTGCTGGCCGGTATCGAGCTGGATAAAGAGGTAGCGCGGGAAGAGGGGTTCGTCTATTTCAACAAGCTTGCCTCGACGCAGTTTTTCGACCCGGATCATGGGCAAGAAACACCCGAAACCCTGCTGTTGCAGGTTTTCCAGCGCGCACTGCTCTTGCCGGGGTTTGGTGTGGATGAGGTACCAGTTCATTGAGCCTGCAAGGCCATCTTCAGCCACCTTGGCTTGTGGTAGGACGTAGATCGTCAAATATAAATGGCATGTATGACAGTTCCCTAAGTTTGGTGCCAGCTTCTTTGTTGTGAGCTTTAGCGTGCATCATTTTAGAACAAAAGATTTGGTCGCCAGGGGTTTTGGCCGAATTACACTTGACCCCATGGCACGCTACAACACTCCTTTTGAAATCCACGTGCATGGCCAGGTGAGCCTGCGTGGTGATGTGACTTTTGACAATATCCAGGACGCGCTCAAGCCCCTCTGGAAATACGCTGGTGAGCGCTCTTTGACCGACGCAGCAGGCAGTTTTTATGAAGACGAGCCCGGCATCCGGTTTGACACAGCTGAGCATTTGCTGCAACTGTGCTGGACCGTGGAGGGCGATGACGACTTTCGTCAGGCCTTGGACGAGATGTGCATGAATCTCAACGAGGTCGCCCTGGCCGGTGCGGCCATCGAAGTCACGTTTTACGACACCGAGTTTGAAGACGACGAAGAAGAGACCGACCCCGAAGCCGAGTCGCGCGACGATTTTGTCATGCTGTTTGTCGGCCCCGATCCAGCGGCCATCATGCAGGTGCAGCGTGATTTGCTGGTGCAGGATGTCATCAGCCTGATGGAGCGCCATTTTGATGGTGCCGAACTGGGCGGCGTGGTGGCAGCGGTGGACCAGTTGTTCAGCCAGCGTTTCAATGATTTGGTGAGTTCACTGCAATTGGGCAAGCCCCCCCGCGGCTCTGGTGGTTCAGGTGGCATGGGTCACGGCAGCGGCGGCCGTAAGCCCCGACATTTACATTAATCTTCAAATGTTGTAGGAGGCCTTGATGCAGTTGTGGGAGGCCCGCCTCGGGCCGAAGGGGTGAAAGCTTGGAAAACTAGCGCCTTACCTGTAACGCCCCCGGATTGATGATGTTGGTGGGTCGGCCCTTGATGAAATTGACCACATTGTCGAAGGCTGCGCTGAAATACATTTCGTAGCTGTCCTGCTCTACATAGCCAATATGCGGCGTGCAAATACAGTTTTCCAGACGCAACAGGGCATGGCCTTGCAAGATGGGTTCGCTTTCGTACACATCTACTGCACCCAGGCCAGGGCGACCCCGGTTAAGCGCGCTGATCAAGGCATCGGGTTCGATCAACTCGGCGCGCGAGGTATTGACCAGCAGGGCCGTGGGCTTCATGCTTGAGAGGTCGTCGAGCCGGACGATTCCCTGGGTTTCTTCATTGAGGCGCAGGTGCAGCGACAGCACGTCGGACTGTTCAAAAAATGCTTCGCGCGTGGCGGCGGCCTCATAACCCAGCTGGATGGCTTTC
>JAQSDS010000274.1 GCA_029946045.1 Rhodoferax sp. | reverse complement strand
TTTGGTGGGGTCAGGTTTCAATTATTTTGGCAAGGCGATCCATTGGTTTCCCAATGCATGAATGGCAATGCGTTTGTCAAACACCAACTCCAGCGCCTGGTGCGTGGCAGCATCGGCACAAGCGCCCTGGTGCGTGATGCGTCCGCCGGCCATGATGAGCATGTCGTCAGCGTGCAACGCCATCGAAATCTCATGCAGCACGCTGACCACGGTTTTGCCCTGGGCAATCAGGCCGCGCACCATGTGCAACCAATCGGCCTGGTGCGGGGGGTCCAGGTTGGCCAGGGGTTCGTCCATCAACAGCAGTTGTGCCTGCACGGCCAGTGCCCGCGCCAGCAACACGCGTTGGCGCTCGCCGCCCGACAACTGTCCCAAGGTGCGCCCACGCCAGTCCCAGGCCTGGGTCGCACGCAAGGCTTGTTCGACCGCCGCATGGTCAGCGGCACTGGGTGCGGCCAGCCAGGTCTGATGCGGCAAGCGCCCGAGCATGGCGACATCCCACACGGTCAGGTCGTCACCAGTCACTTCGTTCTGACCCAGCCAGGCCAGTTGCTGCGCCCGCGCCCTGGCAGGCAAGCTCGCCAAGGGCTGGTCCAGCAGGCTGATGCTGCCGGTGTGGGGCAACAAATGGGCCAGCACCTTGAGCAGGGTCGACTTACCGGCTCCGTTGGGACCAACGATGCTGGTCCAGCGCCCCGCCGGCAAGACCAGGTCAATGTCTTTCAAGACGTGCATCTCACCCAGACTGGCGTTGATGCCGATGGCCTGCATGGCGATGAGAGGCGTCTGTAAATTCATAAACCGGTACCCGCGGTGGAACGGGTGCTGCGATGCATCAACCACAGCAGGTAGCCCCCGCCGAGCACGGCCGTGAGTACACCCACCGGCAGCTCTTGCGGCGCCATCAAGCCGCGCGCCAGCACATCAGCCGCCATCAGCAGCACACCCCCCATCAGGCTCGACAAAACAATCAGGCGCTGGTGCGTGGTCTTGGTCACCGAGCGCACCAGGTGCGGCGCGGCCAGACCGACGAAGGCAATCAAGCCGGTTTGCGCCACCGCTGTGCCGGTGGCCAGCGCCAGCACCGCCACCAGCGCCACCCGCATCTGTGCCAGTGGCAAGCCCAGGCTCGCCGCCGTGGCCTCGCCCAGGCTCAGGCCATCCAGCACTGGGCTCAGCACCCAGGCCACCGCGCTGCACAGCACCCAGGCCAGCACCATCAGCAGCCAGGAAGTCCAGCCGACAAAGCCGGTACTACCCAGCATAAAGGCCTGCATGGACTGCATGACTTCAGGCTCCATCAGCATCACCAACGAGGTCAAGGCTCCCAGCACCACGCCCACAATGACACCGGCCAGCAACAGCCGCAGCGTGTGTTGCACACCACGCGCCAACACCAGCGTCAGCAGCACCGCCAGCACCGCGCCAACGAAGGCGGCACCAGTCAAACCCACACGCACCAGCCAATCTGCCGCAAACGGTGACACCCCCAGCAGCATCAGCGCCAGCGCCACGCCCAGCGAGGCCCCCGAAGCACTGCCCAACAAAAACGGGTCTGCCAGCGGATTGCGAAACAGCCCCTGCGCCACTGCGCCAGCCATGCCCAACAGGGCTCCAGCGGCCCAGGCACCAAGCGTGCGGGGCAAGCGGATGTCCCACACAATTTGCCAGGCCAGCGGGTCGCGCCAAACATGGCGCACGCTGTCAAAGCCGGTACTACCGACGCTGGTGCCCACCAGCAACAGCACCAGGCCCACCAGCATCAGGCCCGCCACCAAACGGGAAGCACGACGCTGCTGGCGGCCAATATCGGTCACTGCAGCACCTTGAGCAGGCATTGCGCCATCAGCTTTGCACCGTCAGCCATGCGTGGACCGGGTCGCACCAACATATCTGACTGCTCTGGCGTGAAGACACACACTTGTTGCTTTGCGATGGCACGCATACCGGCCCAGCCGGGACGCCCGTCCAGGCCCGGAAAATTGACATCGCCCACCATGATCACATCAGGATTGGCACGCACCACAAATTCAGGATTGATCAGCGGAAACGGCCCCATGCTGGCCGGAACGATATTTTTGACGCCGAGCCAGGTCAGGGTTTCACCAATAAAAGACGCCTCACCGGCGGCGTAGGGGGCACGGTTCACCTCAAAATACACCCGCGTGGTCTTGAACCGCGCCGGCAGGGACTGCTCGGCTGCCCGCATAGCAGACTCGATGCCTTGCCACACCCTCCAACCGTCGCTGGCGCCCAGCACCAGAGCCAACTTGTTCAGTACCTGCTTGACATCAGCGTGGGTCTTGGGCTCCAGCGACATCACCTTGACCCCAAGCGCCTGCAGGCGCACACCGCCCTGTGCCGAGCTTGCCATCAACACCAGATCGGGCCGTAGCGCCACGATCGCTTCGATGTTGGGGTCAAGACCGCCACCCACCTGGGGCAATTTCCTGACACGATCCGGATAATTGGAGTAGCGGTCCAGCCCGACCAGCCGGTCACAGTGGCCGAGCGCACATACCGACTCGGTAAGGCTGGGCAACAGACTGACGATGCGCTGCGGCGGCTTGTCAAAGCTGATGGCCACCCCCCGATCATCCGTGACCTGGTAGGCATGGACCGATTGCAGAAACACCAGCCAGAGTAACAGCAACGCCTGCTTCATTGAGTATCCTTCAACGTCAGCGGCAAGCCTGCAGCCATCAGCGTGACGCGCTGGCAACGCTGCGCGACAGCTTGATTCAGCAGCCCGAGGGCATCGACAAAGGCACGCACTTCGCGGCCCATGGGAATCACGCCCAAACCAATTTCGTTGCCCACCCATACCAAGGGTCCCTTGGCGTCAGCCATGGCTTGTAACAGCTGCGCCGTCAGAGATGCCTGCTCAACGGCCCCATTTTGCAGGGCGGCTGGCGCTGCTTGCAGCGGCATCAACACATTGGTCAGCCACAGGGTAAGACAGTCCACAATGATCAGGGTCTCGGGGCGACTGTGCAAACGAATGGCTGCGGCCAGCTTCAAAGGCTCTTCCACCGTGATGACACCCGGCAAGCGTTGCAAGCGGTCAGCCTGGTGCCGTGCAATGCGCTGGCACATCTCGTCGTCGCCAGCTCGCGCGGTGGCAATCAACACCACCTGATGTTTGCCAGACTGATTCAACCAGGCCTGCGCCAGCGCCTCAGCACGGCGCGACTTGCCGCTTTTCTGGCCGCCCAGGATCAACTCGCTGCGCGCCACGGTCAGTGTGGTGAGCTCAGCCATGCGTTTGGCTCCAGGCCATGACAATGCGGTGCAATTGCGCTACACCATCGGTCAGCGCAGCCGGGCCGGGCTGCAAGATGTCCACCGATTTGATCTCAAACAGTTGCCCGTTCTTGACGGCCTTGACCGCGTCCCAGCCGGCCCGGGCTGCGACGTTTTCCGGCCGGAACTTCTTGCCGCACCAGGAGCCGATGATGATGTCGGGGTCACGCCGGATG
>JAQSDS010000273.1 GCA_029946045.1 Rhodoferax sp. | reverse complement strand
TGGCGCCCATGTTGAAGTCGCTGGTCGCGACAATCATGAAACGCTCCAGGTCCAGCGGCAGGCCAAAACGGGCTTCGTCCCAGATCACAGAATTGATCAGTGAGGTCATGGCGTGTTCGGTCTTGTCCATGTCGCCGGGGCGGACATAGACCTGCAACAGGTGGTCTTTGCCTGCGCGCGAGGTAATGCGCTGCTCGCGGCACACCAGTTGTCCGGCCACCAGTGCAAACAGGTAGCAGGGCTTTTTGTGCGGGTCAACCCAGGTGGCAAAGTGGCGGCCGTCGTCAAGCGCGCCGCTGTCAACCAGATTACCGTTGCTCAACAAGACCGGGTACTTGGCTTTGTCGGCGCGCAGCGTCACGGTAAAGCTGGCCATCACATCGGGGCGGTCCAGGAAGTACGTGATGCGCCGGAATCCTTCGGCTTCACACTGCGTGAAGAACGAATCGTTGCTGACGTACAAGCCCATCAGCTTGGTGTTTTTAGCGGGCGCGCAAGTGGTAAAAATTTCCAGCTCAAAAGTGCCTGCGTCGGGCAGATTCTCCAGCACCAGCTGGCCCGCATCCAGCTTGAAGCTGGTGCCGGCACCGTTGACCAGCACGCGCGCCAGGTTCAGCTCGTCGCCGTCCAGGCGCAAGGCCTGCGCCGGTACGTCGGGGTTACGGCGCAATGTCATTTTGTTGAGCACGCGGGTCTTGAGTGGGTCGAGGTCAAAACTCAGATGCACGGTGTCGATCCAGAACG
Source organism: Rhodoferax sp. (assembly GCA_029946045.1). Classification (GTDB taxonomy): domain Bacteria; phylum Pseudomonadota; class Gammaproteobacteria; order Burkholderiales; family Burkholderiaceae_C; genus Rhodoferax. Next base: position 2,746 of record JAQSDS010000273.1, on the reverse strand, counting down.
CCGGGGCACGGTAGTCGGCGCGGCGGATGACCGCAGCGGGGGTGTTTGCATCACGAAGTAGCAACATGCAGAGTCTCCAGGAAATTCGAATTTAATAGTTCATGGTAATCGCGCACAGCGGCGATCACGTGGGGGCCGGCCAGTTGCGCCGGCGTGTGGGTGCTGCAGATGGCCACGGCCTGCATGCCGGCGCGGCGCGCGGCTTCGATGCCGAAAGGCGCGTCTTCAAAAACGATGCAGCCAGCAGCGCTGGCGTTCATCTGCCGTGCCACTTCAAGGAAGATGGCGGGTTCGGGTTTGCCAGGGTGGCCTTCGTCGCCACCCACAATGGCCATGGGCGCGGGCTCCAACTGCAGATGCGACATGGCAAAAGCAATGTTGTGCCGGTCGCCCGCCGTGCCCACGCCCAGCTTCAGCTCACGCGCCAACGCCTGCGCATAAAACGTCTTGAAACCGGCCACCTCGGCAAATACCGGGCCAAAAAGCGCACGGTAGATCTGCTCTTTTTCGGCAATCAGAGCCCAGGCCTCGTCGCTGTCAAGATCGCGTTGAAACAGTTCGCGCATGCACTCGGCACCCGTGCGCCCGGTGGTTCGGCGCATCAGGTCGTCAATTTCAATGCGCAAGCCGTGCTGGTCGGCAAAGAGCGCCCAGCTTTGGGCGTGGTAACCCATCGAATCGATCATGGTGCCGTCCATGTCGAAGATCAGCGCTTCGGTCATCAGACGCCCTGCTTCAAGGAGGCTTCAATGAAGGGGTCGAGGTCGCCGTCGAGCACCTTCTGCGTGGCCGAGGTTTCGTAGTTGGTGCGTAAGTCCTTGATGCGGCTGTTGTCCAGCACATAAGAGCGAATTTGGTGGCCCCAGCCCACGTCGGTCTTGCCGTCTTCGAGCTTTTGCTGTTCTTCCTGCTGCTTGCGCAACTCGAAGTCATACAGTTTGGAGCGCAGGCGTTTCCAGGCGATGTCACGGTTGCCATGCTGGCTGCGGCCGTCCTGGCACTGCACCACAATACCCGTAGGCAGGTGAGTCAGGCGCACCGCTGAGTCGGTCTTGTTGATGTGCTGGCCGCCCGCGCCGCTGGCACGGTAGGTGTCGGTGCGCACGTCACTTGGGTTGATGTTGATCTCGATCGAGTCGTCAATCTCGGGGTAGACAAACACGCTGGCAAAGCTGGTGTGGCGCCCACCCGACGAGTCAAACGGGCTTTTGCGCACCAGCCGGTGCACGCCGGTTTCAGTGCGCAGCAGGCCAAACGCGTATTCGCCCTCGACCTTGAACGATGCGCCCTTGATGCCGGCGGTGTCGCCTGGCGTTTCGTCTTCGATCTCGGTCTTGAAGCCCTTGCGCTCACAGTAGCGCAGGTACTGGCGCAACAGCATGCTGGCCCAGTCGCAGGCCTCGGTGCCACCAGCGCCAGACTGGATGTCGACAAAACAGTTCAGCGGATCGGCCGGGTTGTTGAACATGCGTCGGAACTCCAGACCCTTGACGATCTCTTCGAGCTTGGCGGCGTCGGTTTCGATGTGGATCAGGCCGGCTTCGTCGCCCTCATCCTTGCTCATCTCGAACAATTCGGTGTTGTCGGCGAGTTCGCTCTCCAGCTCGCTGATGGTCACGACCACGCCGTCGAGCGCCTTTTTCTCGCGGCCCAGTTCCTGGGCACGCTTGGGGTCGTTCCAGACGGTGGGGTCTTCGAGCGAGGCGTTGACGGTTCTCAGACGTTCAAATTTGGCATCGTAGTCAAAGATACCCCCGTAATTCGAGGGTACGGGCGGTCAAATCGGTGAGTTGGGTGCCAAGGGCGTTGATGCGTTCTGCTTCCATGATGCGGGTCCTAAATGAGGTTGGTCGGTCAATAACCAGCTATTTTCTCATGCCGGGTCAAATCACGAAGCGCTCCAGCAACTCAGCCACAGCTTGCGGCTGGTCATGGTGCAGCATGTGGCCACAGTCGGGTAGTTCGACCCGCTCCAAGTGGGCCACAGACTTGATGCGTTCAAGGTGCTCCGCTCGGGTGTATTGGCCGTGCCACAACAGGGCAATCGTGTCTTCGGCGGCTTCCACCATCAGCGTAGGTGCCGTGATGCAGCGTTGTATGGCCAGCATTTCGTCAACCCGGTAGAGCTGGGCGTTGGCAATTTTGTGCGCGGCCTCGCCCAAAATGGACCACTTGCCAGGGGTCAACTCGGCGGACCAATGCGCCGCCAGCCAGTGCGCTTTGTCGCTGTCCAGGCGGGCGTTGGTTTTTATCAGGCGTTGGGCCACGGCTTCGAGCGAGTCGTAGGTTTTGAGTTGCAAGCCACCGCTGCCCAAGGTTTTTATGCCGTCAAGCCACTGAACATAACGCCCCGGGGCGTGTTCAGCTCGGGTGGCCGGCAGGCCAAAACCCTCCAGATTGACCAGCCGGCGCACGCGTTCGGGCCGCACCCCGGCGTAAATCATGGCCATGTTGGCGCCCATGCTGTGGCCGACCAGATTCACGCTCTGGCCAGGTGCATAGTGGTCCAGCAGGGCGTCCAGGTCGGCCAGGTAGTCGGGAAACCAGAATGCGTCGGCGCCACCCGACTGGGTCAGGCCAAAGCCGCGCCAGTCGGGGGCGACGATGAAATGGTCTTGCGTGAGCGCGTCCACCACAAACTGGAAGCTGGCCGCCACGTCCATCCAGCCGTGCAGCAGCACCAGTGGCGTTTTTTTCGGACTGGCTTGGCCCCAGCAGCGCACGTGGTAATTCAGCTGGCGTATGC
>JAQSDS010000272.1 GCA_029946045.1 Rhodoferax sp. | reverse complement strand
GATTTTGCTGGGCCTGACCGGTGTGGCCAGCGTGCAGGTAGAGTCTGACCGGGCCCGTGCCATTGCCCAGACCCTGGCGCAGGCCGGTCCGGCTGACGTGGTCTTGCTGGCTGGCAAGGGTCATGAGGACTACCAGGAAATTGCTGGCAAGCGCCTGCCATTTTCTGACCTTGAACAAGTTAAGCAGGTCTTGGCCCGGCTTGGCCAGGCGCGCCAGCAGGAGCAGGGCGCATGAGCACCATGATGACCCTGCAGCAGTTAGCCGTTTGGCTGGCTCCCGCGCAGTTGCTAAGCTGTGGGCTGGATCCTGCCCAGGTGTTGATTGGGCGCGTGCACACCGATACCCGTACGCTGGCCCCCGGCGACCTGTTTGTGGCCTTGCACGGCGAGCGCTTTGATGGCAACGACTTTTTGCAAGAGGCGCGGGCCAAAGGTGCGGTCGCCGCGATTTGCCAAGGCGCCGCGGCCTTGGAAAAACTGGGCCAGGCCGGTTTGCCGGGCCTGCTGGTGCCGGATGCCAAACAGGCGCTGGCCAGCCTGGCCACGCACTGGCGGGCGCAATTTCAGCTGCCACTGATTGCCGTGACTGGCTCCAACGGCAAGACCACGGTGACGCAGATGGTCGCCAGCATCCTGCGCGCTCATCAGCCTGACGCTTGTCTGGCCACGCAAGGCAATTTGAACAACGACATTGGTGTGCCCCTGACCGTGCTGGGCTTGCGTGCCCACCACCTTCTGGCCGTGGTCGAGCTCGGCATGAACCATCCTGGCGAAATCGCAGGGCTTGCAGCCATTGCCCAACCCACGGTGGCACTGGTCAACAATGCCCAGCGCGAACATCTGGAATTCATGCAGACAGTGGAGGCCGTGGCCCGGGAAAACGGCGCCGTGATGGATGCCCTGCCTGCCGAGGGTGTCGCCGTGTTTCCGGCAGATGATGAGTTCAGCGCGTTGTGGACTGACAAGGCCGGTGGCCGTGCCCGCCTCTGCTTTGGCGCAACGCAGCAGGCCGGGGCGCAAGTCTGGGTCAAGCAGGCGCTGTGGTCAGACGCGGCCTGGCAGGTCAGTGCCATGACGCCGCAAGGTGAATTGACATACGCCCTGCACATTGCGGGCGCCCACAACGTCAAAAATTCACTCGCGGCGGTGGCTTGCGCGCTGGCCGCCAGGGTGCCGCTGACCGCTATTGCCGCCGGTCTGGAAGCCTTTGAGCCGGTCAAGGGTCGATCGCGTGCGCTGCTGGTGCGTCACGGCGGTCATGACATTACCGTGGTCGACGATACCTACAACGCCAACCCCGACTCGGTGCGCGCTGCCATCGCGGTGCTGGCCGCATTGCCTGGGCCGCGCTTGCTGGTGCTGGGCGACATGGGCGAAGTAGGCGACCAGGGCCCGCAGTTTCATGCCGAAGCGTTGCAAGCGGCGCTGGCCCAGCAAATCGAAAAAATCATCGTGACCGGGGTGGCCTGTACCCAGGCTGCAAGGGCCATGGACGCCATTGACGTCTATGCCGATATGGCAGGGGTGCAGACCGCCGTGCGGGCGGCGCTGCCTGAGGTGGCCAGCGTGCTGGTCAAGGGTTCGCGCTTCATGAAGATGGAGCGGGTGGTCGAGGCCATCGTGCAGGCCACAACACAGGACAAGGAGACCGCCCCATGCTGATCTGGCTGACCCAATGGCTGCAAACCCTCTCGCCCGAGCTGGGTTTCTTGCGCGTTTTCCAGTACCAGACCTTTCGCGCCGTGATGGCCGCGCTGACCGCGCTGCTGATGGGCCTGGCCGCCGGCCCCTGGGTGATCCGGCGCCTGACTGAGCTCAAGATTGGCCAGCCCATTCGTGGCTACGGCATGGACACGCACCAGGTCAAAAGCGGCACGCCCACCATGGGCGGGGTGCTGATCCTGCTGTGTATTACCTTGTCGACGCTGCTCTGGTTTGACTGGAGCAACCGCTTTGTCTGGATCGTGCTGCTGGTCACCCTGGGTTTTGGTGCCATCGGCTGGTCAGACGATTGGCGCAAGGTGGTCAACAAGGACCCCGAGGGCATGCCTTCGCGTGAGAAATACCTGTGGCAGTCGCTGATTGGTCTGCTGGCGGCACTCTATCTGGTGTTCAGCATTTCCGAGAACACCAACTACCGTGTGCTCGAATTGTTTTTTACCTGGGTGCAGTCCGGGTTCGATTTGAGCTTGCCGCCCAAGGCAGGTCTGATGGTGCCATTTTTCAAGGAAATCAGCTACCCGCTGGGCGTGCTGGGTTTTGTGCTGCTGACTTATCTGGTGATAGTGGGCTCCAGCAATGCGGTCAATTTGACGGACGGCCTTGACGGCCTGGCCATCATGCCGGTGGTGATGGTGGGTGCCTGCCTGGGTGTTTTTGCCTACGTCACCGGCAACTCGGTGTTTGCCCGCTACCTGCTCCTGCCGCACATTCCGGGCGCCGGTGAGCTGATGGTTTTTTGTTCCGCCATGGCCGGCGCCGGCCTGGCGTTCTTATGGTTCAACACACACCCGGCGCAGGTCTTCATGGGCGACGTGGGCGCGCTGGCGCTGGGCGCCGCCCTGGGCACCATTGCCGTGATCGTGCGCCAGGAAATTGTGCTGGCCATCATGGGCGGCATCTTTGTGGCCGAGGCCCTGTCGGTGATGCTGCAAGTCACCTATTTCAAATACACCAAGAAACGTTTTGGCCAGGGCCGGCGCATTCTGAAGATGGCCCCGCTACACCACCACTTTGAGAAAAGTGGTTGGAAAGAAACCCAGGTGGTGGTGCGCTTCTGGATCATCACCATGCTCTTGTGCCTGGTGGGTCTAAGCACCCTGAAGCTGCGTTGAAGATGAACCATTTACACCATCACCATGTGTTGATCCTGGGTCTGGGTGCGTCCGGCCTGGCCATGGCGCGATGGTGCGCGCGCAGCGGTGCCCAGGTCACGGTGGCCGACACCCGCAGCGCGCCACCGCAACGCGCCGCTTTGCTGCGCGACGTACCAGCGGCACTTTTTGTGACCGGGCCGCTGGATGCCGGGTTGTTGCAGGGTGGCATCACGGCCGTGTTCAAGAGCCCGGGCCTGAGTCCGGCAGACATTGCGCCGCTGTCCGAGGCAGCCCGGGCCAGGGACATTGTGGTGGCGGGTGAAGTGACCCTGTTCGCGCAAGCGCTGGCCGAGCTCAAGTCCAGCCGGGACTACGCGCCCAAGGTGCTGGCCATCACCGGCACCAACGGCAAAACCACGGTGACTTCGCTGACCGGTCAACTGGTCGAGCGCGCCGGCAAAAGCGTGGCGGTGGCCGGCAACATCGGCCCCACGCTGCTCGACACGCTGATGGCACGGCTCGACGCCGAGGCCCTGCCCGAGGTCTGGGTGCTGGAGCTGTCGAGTTTCCAGTTGGAGGGTGAGCGCAGTTTCGAACCCACCGCCGCTGCCGTGCTCAATATCAGCCAGGACCACCTGGATTGGCATGGCTCGATGGCCGCCTATGTGCAGGCCAA
>JAQSDS010000271.1 GCA_029946045.1 Rhodoferax sp. | reverse complement strand
CCCAGGCGATGCATGAAGTGCAAAGCGATTTGAGCCTGACCGAACACGGTTACCTGGGCTACGCGGTGGTCACCAACCAACGTTTCTGGCAACACCTGCAGCCCGACGATCGCGCCCTGATCAACCAGGCGCTGCAGGAGTCGTTGGCCTTTGCCAACCAGATTGCCGACGCCCAGAACGACCAGGCATTACAAGCCCTGCGCCAGGCGGGCACAACGCGCATTCACAGCCTCAGCATGGGTCAGCGCACGCGGCTGCGCCAGGCCGTGCAACCGGTACAACAGCAGTTGGCCAGCCGCATCGCTCCCCACTGGATGAGCGATTTAAAGCAAGCCCTGCGCAAGGCCTGAATCAGAATTCAGGGTAAACCCTAGCTGTTGAACGCCACAGTTGTCGCCTGATCCTCAGGCAAATACAGTTGCCCCGTCGTTCAAGACTTTTAACTACTCGAGGAGACTCTCATGAAATTGAAACTGGTTGCTGCAGGCGTTTTATTGGCTTTCGGTTTGGGTGCCCAGGCCGCCCCGCTCATCATCAAGTACAGCCATGTGGTGGCAGACGTCACCCCCAAGGGCCAAGCTGCCTTGAAGTTCAAGGAGCTGGCCGAAAAGAAGCTGCCGGGCAAGGTCGAGATCCAGGTGTTCCCCAACAGCCAGTTATTTGGTGATGGCAAAGAAATGGAAGCCCTGCTGCTGGGCGACGTGCAGATCCTGGCACCTTCACTGGCCAAGTTTGGCAAGTACACCAAGCAGATCCAGATTTTCGATTTGCCTTTCCTTTTCAACGACATCCAGGCCGTGGACCGCTTCCAGAGCAGCAAAGAAGGCCTGGGCCTGCTGAACTCCATGGAAAAAAAGGGCATCAAGGGCTTTGGCTTTTTGCACAACGGCATGAAACAACTCTCGGCCAACAAGCCTTTGGGCATGCCGTCTGATGCCAAAGGCCTGAAATTCCGTATCCAGCCGTCTGACGTGCTGGAAGCCCAATTCAATGCCGTGGGTGGCAACCCGCAAAAACTGGCCTTTGCCGAGGTTTACCAAGCGCTGCAAACCGGCGTGGTCGATGGCACCGAAAACCCCTGGTCCAACATCTACAGCAAGAAATTCCACGAAGTGCAAAAGTACATCATGGACAGCAACCACGGCGTGCTGGACTACATGGTGATTGGCAACGCCAAATGGTGGGCTGGCCTGCCGCCCGACATCCAGAAAGGTCTGACCGAAGCCATGACCGAGTCCATCAAATTCGGCAACAAGATCGCCTTTGAAGAAGACATGGCGTTTCGTCAAAAAGTGATTGCAGACAACAAGGCCAAGGTCTTGCCCATGAGCAAGGAACACCTGACTGCCTGGCGCACCGCCATGCAACCGGTGTGGAAGAAATTTGAAGGCGAAATCGGCAAAGACCTGATCGACGCCGCGCTTAAAGCCAACAAATAAACCACCGTCTTGACTTGATGCCAACACCCCGGCTAGCCCGGGGTTTTTTTGGGGTATTACATGAAAATTCTGGATCACCTGGAAGAGTGGATCATTGCGCTGATGCTGGCAGCCATGACCGCTTTGACCTTTTTACAAGTCGTCATGCGCTATGTGTTCAACAGCGGCTTTTCATGGGCGCTTGAGCTCACCACCGTGTTTTTTGCCTTCATGATCTTTGTCGGCATTTCCTACGGCGTGCGCGTGGGTTCGCACATCGGGGTGGACGCGCTGGTCAAGATGATGGGGCACACCACGCGGCGCAATGTGTCGATACTGGCCGTGCTGCTGAGCCTGTTGTACGTGGGTTTTGTGCTCACCGGCTCCACCATCTATGTCATGAAAATGCATGACGTTGGCATTGAATTTGAAGACATGCCGATTGAACGCTGGATGGTACTCATCATCATGCCGATTGGTTTTCTGCTCACCGGATGGCGTTTTGTGCAAATTCTGATCGGTCTGATCACCGGCACAACCGACAGCCTGAGACTGGCTGACGAAGCCGCCGAAGCCATGCGACTCAAATCCGACGAGGCCCAATCATGAACACCCTTTTGCTTTTTGCCGCCCTGTTTTTCTGCATGGCGATCGGCATGCCGATTGCCGTGAGTCTGGGCCTGTCGAGCCTGCTGACCATCTTTTTCTTCTCGCAGGATTCTCTGGCCTCAATGTCGATCAAGATGTTTGAGACCAGCGAGCACTACACGCTGATGTCGATCCCGTTCTTTGTGCTGGCCGGAGCCTTGATGAGCACCGGCGGTGTGGCCAAACGTATGGTGGTGTTTGCCATTGCTGCGGTGGGCCACTTGCGCGGCGGGCTGGCCATTGCGTCCATTCTGGCGTGTATGCTGTTTGCAGCGGTGTCGGGTTCGAGCCCGGCTACGGTGGTGGCGATTGGTTCGATCGTGATCGCCGGCATGGTCAAAAATGGCTACCCCAAAGAGTTCGCCGCCGGTGTCATCTGCAATGCGGGCACGCTGGGCATTTTGATTCCGCCAAGCATCGTGATGGTGGTCTATGCCGCCGTGACCGAGGTGTCGGTGGGGCGCATGTTCATGGCCGGTGTCATTCCGGGTCTGCTGCTGGGCTTCATGCTGATGGTGGCGGTCTGGTGGCGTGCCGGCAAACTCAAGGTCAAGCCCCCACCCAAGGCCAGTGTGCCTGAAGTATTGCGCGCCTTCAAAGACTCCATGTGGGGGCTGGCGCTGCTGGTCATCATCATGGGCGGTATTTATGGCGGCATCTTCACGCCCACCGAGGCAGCCGCGGTGTCTGCCGTCTATGCGCTGGTGGTGGCGGTATTCATTTACCGTGATTTGTCGGTCAAACAAGTGCCCCACGTGTTTCTGGAAGCAGCGCGCACCACCGTGATGCTGATGTTCATTGTGGCCAACGCGCTGCTGTTTGCCCACGTGCTCACCACCGAGCGCATTCCGCAAACCATTGCCGAGCAAATCATGAGCATGGGCATGACACCGTGGATGTTTTTGCTGGTGGTCAACATCATCTTGTTGATTGCGGGCAACTTCATGGAGCCCACCGGCATCATCTTGATTCTGGCACCGATCTTCTTCCCCATTGCAACCAAGCTTGGCATTGACCCTATTCACCTCGGCATCATCATGGTGGTGAACATGGAGATTGGTATGGTGACGCCGCCGGTGGGGTTGAACCTGTTTGTGACCAGTGGGGTCACGGGCATGAACCTGGTGCAGGTGACCAAGGCAGCCTTGCCCTGGCTGATGGTGCTGATGGTCTTTTTGGTGATCATCACCTATATCCCGCAAATCACGTTGTTCCTGCCTGACATGATTTTTGGCAAATAGGCTGGCAAACGCCAGAGGCTGATTTTTAATTGAATCAGGCTCTGGCTGTTGCAGTAACGGCACAAGGCGCTACTTCAGATAGCGCCATTTTTGTGGGGAAAACGGTCCAGGTTCATCACCTTGGTCCAGGCCGCCACGAAGTCACGCACGAAAACCGGCTGCGCGTCGCTGGACCCGTAAACCTCA
>JAQSDS010000270.1 GCA_029946045.1 Rhodoferax sp. | reverse complement strand
TGTGGCTGCTGTTAAAACTCTTCCCAGTCGCTGCTGGCCGGTGCCGGGGTGCTGGCCAGCTTGCGGGTGGGCATGGACCTGAGCTCGCGCTGCTCCCGTTTCACCGGTTCGGCGACGATTTTGGGTGTTGCTGAATTGCTCAGGCTGGCGCGTTCCTGGGCATACAGTGCGGCCTGGCGCCGGTCGAGCTTGAAGAGGCCGACCACCTGGGACAGGTTTCCCGCCTGCTCCTGCAACGAGGCGGCGGCGGCGGCGGCTTCCTCAACCAGCGCGGCGTTTTGTTGGGTGACCTGGTCCATCTGCATGATGGCCTGGTTAACCTGCTCGATGCCTGTGGTCTGTTCCTCGCTGGCGGCGGAGATCTCTGCCATGATGTCGGTCACACGCTTGACGCTGTCGACAATCTCGTCCATGGTCTTACCGGCTTGTGCCACCTGTTTGCTGCCTTCTTCGACCTTGTCGACCGAATCGCTGATCAGTATCTTGATTTCTTTGGCGGCTGCGGCAGAGCGTTGCGCCAGGTTGCGCACCTCGGCCGCCACCACGGCAAAGCCGCGTCCCTGTTCGCCGGCGCGTGCTGCTTCTACTGCGGCGTTGAGGGCCAGAATATTGGTCTGAAAGGCAATACCGTCGATCACAGCAATGATGTCGACAATTTTGCGCGACGACGCATTGATCGCCCCCATCGTGCCAACCACTTCGGCCACCACGCTGCCGCCCTTGATGGCTACGCCCGAGGCGGCCACAGCCAGTTGGTTGGCCTGACGCGCATTGTCTGCATTCTGTTTGACCGTGGCCGTCAGTTGTTCCATGGATGCAGCGGTTTCTTCGAGCGATCCCGCTTGCTGCTCGGTGCGGCCCGAGAGGTCAAGGTTGCCAGCGGCGATCTCGCTGGAGGCGGAGGCAATGGTGTCGGTGCCCTTGCGCACCTCGCCGACGATGCGTACCAGGCTGTCGTTCATGTTCTTCAGGGCCTGCATCAGCAAGCCGGTCTCATCACTGGACTCCACTTCGATACGACTGGTCAGGTCGCCGCTCGCGACCGTCTGCGCCAGTGACACAGCGCCGCGCAACTGGGTCGTGATGCCAACTGTCAGCCACCAGGCTAGTCCACAGCCCAGCAGCACGGCGACCACCGCCAACCCGGTTAAATACATTTGACCTTCCCGGTACAGTGTGTCAATTTCGGTGGCAGTTTGGTCTATGTGCCGTCTTTGGTACAGCAGCAAATCTCTGATCGTTTTTTCGTAAGCGGCCAGGGCAGGGACCAGCTTGTCGGTGCTCAGTGCGACCGCTTGTTCGTACTGGTCTTCGCTTTTTAACTGCAGTGCAGCGGCGCGCAATTCGACATAACTGGTCCGTTTGGCGACCGTGTCGTCGTACAGCTTGCGCTCTTCCGGCGTGGTAAGCAAGTTCAGGACCGCCTTGGCATTGGCCGTGATTTCCAGACTGGTCTCGGTGATCTTTTGCTGGAAGTAGTTGGTGTCGTTGGGTTGGGTACTTTTGACGAGTGCCAGGGTGCGCACGCTATTGGCACTGGTGCCGCGCAGCCATTCGGAGACCATGCGCTCCTTGACCAGCGCATTGCGGGCCATTTCGGAGGCTGCGTTGCCAACCTTGTCGAGGCGCCATACGCCCATGCTGGCAATCACGGTAAGAAGGAAAAGCACCAGCGCAAAGCCAATCCCCAGTCGTGTGCCGATTTTCAAATCGCTGAGTTTCATGTGAGTCTTTCTAAAAAAAAAAAGGTGTGTGCTGACGTTCATCCGTCCGTGCTAGCCGGGGGCGGTGTCAATCAGGCCCATCTCCGGACTGGACATCAGGCTGTCAATGTCGACCAGGATCAGCATGCGGTGATTGATCGTGCCAAGCCCGATCAGGTAGTCACTGTCCAGCACCGCCCCCATTTCGGGTGCCGGCTTGATGTGCTCCGGGGCCATCAAGATCACGTCCGACACGCTGTCCACCACCATGCCGATGATGCGGTTCGCCATATTGAGAATGATGACCACCGTGAACTGGTCGTAAGTTGCTGCTTCAAGATTGAATCTGATGCGCATGTCGACGATAGGCACGATGATGCCGCGCAGGTTGATCACCCCCTTGATATGGCCGGGCACATTGGCGATCCGGGTGACGGCGTCGTACCCACGCAATTCCTGTACTTTCTGGATGTCGATGCCATATTCCTCCCGGCCTAGCGTAAAAGCCAGGAACTCCAGTGGCGCACCTGCCGTCGGATCAAGCTGATGGGTTGTTGCGTGCATGGGCACTCCTTGCCTGTTTAACGGCAATCGGGTGAAAAACTTTAGGGAATCCCGCTGCAAATGTCATGGCTGTAGGCTCGGTCGTTCAGCTGATCTGCTTCATGATGCGGATCAGCTTGCCGCTGTACTGTGGGTCGGTCGCGTAGCCAGACTGTTGCAGCCCAATCGCGGCTTCGTCGGCTGTCTTGGCAGCGCGCACGTTGGCATAGCGCGGGTTGTTAGCAATCAATTTGGCATAGTCGGAAAAGGCCTCTTCGTAGGATTCGTAGGCGCGAAAGGAAGCGCGGGTTTTTTGCGACACGCCATTGACAAATTCGGTGGTTGTGGTCTCAGCCACCCGGCCCTTCCAGTCTTTACCGGCCTTGATGCCAAACAGGTTGTAGCTGACACGCCCGTCGTCAGCGCGAATCTCGCGCCGGCCCCAACCGGATTCCAGCGCGGCCTGGGCCATGATCAGTTGGGCCGGAACACCGCTTTCCTGGCTGGCACGTTGCGCTGCGGGTAGCAGGCGTGAAACAAACTGCTCGACGTGTGCCTGCGAGTAGACGCTGCGACTCAGCGTGGCCTGGCCTGCAGTCTCTTCGTACAAGGAAAGGTCGGGCGACGCTGTGCTCGGCCGTTCGGGCTGTGTCGCCGCCAGTGGCAGCGGTGTCAACAGCGCAGGCAGCACGCTGGCAGGTGTAGCCTGCGGGGTGTCACTTGGGAGGTAGCGGCTGAGCTGTGCGTACATGGCATCTGCCAAACCCAGGCCTCGGCCGGACAAGTTCTGCGTCAGCTGCTGATCGAGCATCGAGGTGAACATTTTTTCTTGCTCGTTGCCAAACAAGCCTTCGGTCGGTGTCGCGTCGCGCATGCTTTTCAACACCATTTGCATGAACAGCGCCTCGAATTGTTTCGCGGCTTGTTTCATGCCCTCTTGTGGCGAGCTGCGCACGGTGCGGCGCAAGGCATCAACCCCTTGAACATCGAATGACAGGCGTTGGTCGAGTACCCCCGAAGTTGCGGCGCCATTGAGTGCAGGAACGGCAGAATTGCTCATGGCCCCGCCTCAGATGACTTCTAGCTCGGCACGCAGGGCGCCAACGGACTTCATGGCCTGAAGAATCGACACCAGGTCTTGCGGGTTGGCACCCAGTGCGTTGAGTCCCTTGACCACATCGGTCAGCGCGGCGCCAGACTGCACAATTTGCAATGCGCTGCCTTCTTGGCTGATTTCAATCTGCGAGCGCT
>JAQSDS010000269.1 GCA_029946045.1 Rhodoferax sp. | reverse complement strand
CCGTGTAGCGCAGCGTGAGTGATACTGAACTGCAGGCCATGCACGACGCCGGTGTGCGCGGCGTGCGCTTCAACTTCGTCAAGCGCCTGGTGGACTTCACGCCTAAGGACGAGTTGCTGGAAATTGCCGAGCGCATCAAAGCCTGGGGCTGGCATGTGGTGATCTATTTTGAAGCGGTGGACCTGCCCGAGCTGTGGGACTTTTTTACCGCTTTGCCCACCACCGTGGTGGTCGATCACATGGGCCGCCCGGATGTGTCGCTGCCGCTGGACGGTCCGCAGTTTGCGCTGTTCCAGAAATTCATGCGCGAGCACGCCAACGTCTGGAGCAAGGTAAGCTGCCCCGAGCGTTTGAGCCTGACCGGCCCGAAAGCCCTGAACGGCGAGCAAAACGCCTACCGCGACGTGGTGCCATTTGCCCGAGCCATCGTGGCAGAGTTCCCTGACCGCGTGCTCTGGGGCACCGACTGGCCGCACCCTAATTTAAAAGACCACATGCCCGACGACGGCCTGCTGGTCGACTTTATTCCACACATCGCCCCCACCGCAGCGCTGCAGCACAAATTGCTGGTGGACAACCCCAACCGACTTTATTGGAGCTAACGTATGGCACTCGACAAACCTTACCTCGACGTCCCCGGCACCACCATCTTTGATGCCGAGCAAAGCCGCAAGGGCTACCACCTGAACCAGTTTTGCGTCTCGCTGATGAAGCCCGAGAACCGCGCCCGCTTCAAGCAAAACGAGCGGGTCTACCTCGACGAATGGCCGATGACCGAAGCGCAGAAGCTGGCCGTCATGGCGCGCGACCTGAACCGCTGCATGGCGCTGGGCGGCAATATCTACTTTTTGGCGCGTATTGGCGCCACCGATGGCCTGAGTTTTCAGCAAATGGCCGGCTCCATGACCGGCATGACCGAGGCCGAGTACCGCGACATGATGCTGCACGGCGGCCGCAGCATTGAAGGCAACCGCTTTGCCGGCGAAGACGGCGACGCCCAGCCCCAACATCAACCCCAGGGCCGTGCTGGCCAGAAAGTGCAGGCCTGACATGGCGCGCATCACCGCTTCCGTTTACACCTCGCACGTACCCGCCATTGGCGCGGCGCTCGACCTCGGCAAGGACAAGGAAGCCTATTGGCAGCCGGTTTTTGCCGGCTACGACTATTCCAAACAATGGATGAAAGACAACAAGCCGGACGTGATTTTTCTGGTCTACAACGACCACGCCACCGCGTTCAGCCTCGACATGATTCCCACCTTTGCCATCGGCACCGCGCCCCAATTTCCGGTGGCCGACGAAGGCTGGGGCCCGCGCCCGGTGCCACCCGTCATGGGCCATCCGGAGCTGGCCGCGCACATTGCCCAGTCGGTGATCCAGCAGGACTTTGACCTGACCATTGTCAACAAGATGCCGGTCGACCACGGCTTGACGGTGCCGCTGAGCCTGATGTGCGGCCAGCCACCTGCTGACGCATTTCACTGGCCCTGTCCGGTGATTCCGTTTGCAGTGAACGTGGTGCAGTACCCGGTGCCCTCGGGCCAGCGCTGCTTCAAGCTGGGGCAAGCCATTCGCAAGGCCGTGGAGAGTTATGACCAGGACCTGAATGTTCACATCTGGGGCACTGGCGGCATGAGCCACCAGTTGCAAGGCCCACGCGCCGGCCTGATCAACCGCGAATGGGACAACGCCTGGCTCGATCAGATGATTGCCGACCCCGCCGCTTGTGCCCAAGTGCCGCACATCGACTATGTGCGCGAGGCCGGCAGCGAAGGTATCGAGCTGGTGATGTGGCTCATCGCGCGCGGTGCCATGGCCGACGTGGCCGGCGGCAAGCCGCCTGTGGTCAAGCACCGTTTCTACCATGTGCCTGCCAGCAACACCGCTGTGGGCCACCTGATTCTGGAGAACAACTGAATGACAAAACCCATCAAGGTCGCGCTGGCCGGTGCCGGTGCCTTTGGTATCAAGCACCTGGACGGCATCAAGAACATCGAAGGCGTTGAAGTGGTCTCGCTGGTCAGCCGCGAGCTCGACAAAACCAAAGAGATCGCCGCCAAATACGGCATTGGCCATGTCACCACCGAACTGGCTGACAGCCTGGCGCTGAAAGAGGTGGACGCTGTCATTTTGTGCACACCGACGCAGATGCACGCCTCGCAAACGCTGGCCTGCCTGCAGGCGGGCAAGCATGTGCAGGTAGAGATCCCGCTCTGCGACGTGCTCAAGGATGGTGAGGAAGTGGCGCAGCTGGCTGAAAAAAGTGGCCTGGTCGCCATGTGCGGCCACACCCGCCGTTTCAACCCGAGCCACCAGTATGTGCACCAGCAAATCACGGCGGGCAAGTTCAACATCCAGCAGATGGATGTGCAAACCTACTTTTTTCGCCGCTCCAACATGAATGCGCTGGGCCAGCCGCGCAGCTGGACCGACCATTTGCTGTGGCACCACGCCGCCCACACGGTGGATTTGTTTGCTTACCAGTGCGGCAGTCCGGTGGTCAAGGCCAATGCGATCCAGGGGCCGATCCACCCCACGTTGGGCATTGCCATGGACATGAGCATCCAGCTAAAAAGCGCCAATGGCGCCATTTGCACGCTGAGTTTGAGCTTCAACAACGATGGGCCGCTGGGCACGTTTTTTCGCTACATCGGCGACAGCGCCACCTACATCGCGCGTTACGACGACCTGTTCAACGGCAAGGAAGAAAAGATCGACGTGTCAGGCGTGGCGGTCAGCATGAACGGCATCGAACTGCAAGACCGCGAATTCTTTGCCGCCATCCGCGACGGCCGTCAGCCCAACAGCAGTGTGGCCAGCGTGTTGCCGTGTTACCGGGTGCTGCATGAGTTGGAGCAACAGTTGGGCGGGTGAGGCAACTAGTGTTGGAAATAACCGACACCACGGTCCCGATGGCGGTGCTACCTTCAGGTTTTTTTGAAAACACGCAAGGAAACACCATGCCCAAAACCCTGATCGAGCCGTTTCGCATCAAAAGTGTCGAACCCATCCGCATGACCACCCGGTCTGAGCGCGTTGATTTGCTGGAAGCTGCCAAACTCAATGTGTTCAAACTGCGCGCCGAAGACGTGCTGATTGACTGGCTCACCGATTCCGGCACTGGTGCCATGTCCAGCCGCCAGTGGGGTGCCATCATGGAAGGTGACGAAAGTTATGCTGGCGCGCGCAGCTTTTACCGGCTGGAAAAAGTCATTCAGGACATCACTGGCATGCAGTTTTTTGTGCCGACACACCAGGGCCGTGCGGCTGAAAAAGTGCTGTTCACGGCGGCGTGCAAAAAGGGTGACCTGGTGCCCAACAACTGCCACTTTGACACCACGCGCGCCAATCTGGAATACCTTGGCATTGAGGCGCTGGACCTGGTGATTCTTGAAGGCCTGCAGCCTGCACTGATTCACCCGTTCAAGGGCAACATTGACCTGGAGCGGGCCGAAAAGCTGCTGAAAGAGCAGGGCGCGCGCATTCCGTTTGGCATGATTACCGTGACCAAC
>JAQSDS010000268.1 GCA_029946045.1 Rhodoferax sp. | reverse complement strand
ATGGTCACCAGTAAAAAAGATTGACTTGCCCTTGTCTTCAATCCGGTAGCCAAAGTCAACCACCGGGTGGCTCATCATGAAAGGTGTGACGGTGGCGCTGCCAATTTGGATACTTTGTTCGGGTGCCAGCGTGATGTACTCGATGCGCGCTTTCATCTCCTCTTCGCGCACCGGAAAATAGCTGTACTGAAGCTGCACCGCCATGACCTGCTCAATACCCTTGCCTGATACCAAATCGTAGGCGCCGTGTAGGCGCAAGGTGTTGCCGGCAATAAAGTTGGGCAGAAAAAACGGCAAACCCTGAATATGGTCCCAGTGGGAATGGGTAATCAACACATTTGCCGTGACAGGCAATTCTTTTAACAGCGTCTGTGACAAGGGGAAGATGCCGGTGCCGGCATCAATGATGATGAGTTCGTTGTCGTCGGTACGAATTTCAATGCAGGTGGTGTTGCCACCATAGCGCACGGTGTTGGGACCCGGCGAGGCGATGGAACCGCGGACTCCCCAGAATTTGACTTTCATGCCATACCCTTAAATTTTCAAATCATCGGCCGGCCATGAAGCTCAATGGCAAGCAGGTGGTTCTTGTCTCGACTGGTTAAACGCATGGGTGTCAATCGTAATGCGAAAACGATTTTTCAAGGCCATTTTTACGTCAGTTTACATTTGTCATGGACAAAAATGGCATTTTGGAAATACACCATTAAAATTCTAGGTGTTGGTGCTCGCGATGTGGTTCACATGTCGCAGTTCAACGGGAAGCAGGAGGGTGCGGCATGCATGCCAAACCTAACCTGCGCTGCCCCCGCAACGGTAAGTGGACGCGTCGCAAGACGCCGCTTCCATCACAGCCACTGAGCGTTTTGAACACGCGCTTGGGAAGGCGATGGAGGTTGATTCCACTAGCCCGGATACCGGCCAACACGGTGGCTGCGCGCGCAAGCGTGCAACCGTGACGCTCAAGCACTGTCGGGGACGACGGTGAGAGCTTTTGATGGTCCTCTCTTTCAATATGAAAACCTTTAGTTCTTTCAAGCGCGTTGGCGCTCCCGTGCGCCTGTGCGTGTCTGTTGTGGCTATTTTTGCCGCGTTTCCGGTGCTGGCGCAAAATAGCCTGCCTGATGTTTTTGTCACTGCCAGTCGCAGTGAACAGGCGATTGAATTGGCACCTATTGGTGCCAGTGTCATTTTGCGAGAAGATATTCTTGCTTCTGGGGCAACCGATGCGAACCAAGCGATACGCATGTTGGGCGGTGTGACGGGCCGCCGGGACCTCAACGGTGGCCGGGAATCGGTGCTTGACCTACGTGGTTTTGGCGATTCGGCAGCCAATAATCTGGTGGTGCTGGTCGATGGCGTGAGAATTTCAGAGAATGAAATATCTGGCGCACGTTTGTCGGCCATTTCTCCCGAGATGATCGAACGCATTGAAATTGTGCGGGGTAGTTCCTCCGTTCTCTGGGGTGAAGGTGCCAGCGCAGGTGTCATCAACGTGATTACCAGGTCAGGAGCACAGGCCAAGGGCGTGCATGGGGCGGTCGCTTTGGCTGTGGAAAGCTTCAATGGCCGTGATGCCCGCGGCGATATTCAGGTCGACAGTGACAGCTTGTCGTTTTCTGGGCAGGTGCGAGCTTACAGAACCGATGGTTATCGGGACAATAGCCAGCACACCGATGACTCGCTGAACGCCAAATTTGCCTTTGGCGACCGTCAATCGCTCAAGACCAATTTCGCATTATTTTCCGAGTCACTGGACATGCGCTGGCCAGGTGCCTTGCCCTTGGCCACTTATTTGACCGCCCCACGTCAGACCAACACGCCGCTCGATCTCGGCAGGCAACGCCAGGATCGCTGGACGCTGACACTGGAAAAACAGGTCGGTGATGCTTTAGTCAGCGCTGATCTTGCCCGCCGTGAGCGACATGCCAACAGTTTTCAGGACTACGGATTCGGTTTCACAGAGAGCAACCGTTCAGAAAGTGTTTCCTACCAATTTTCACCGCGAGTGAGCTGGACCAATGACTGGGGCAGTGCGATGGCAAGCACGGTCCTTGGATTGGATTGGACGCAGTGGGATTACACACGCATGAGCGATTTCAGCGGCTTTGTTACCGATGAAAAAGGGACGCAGCGCAGTCAGGCGATTTACCTGAGAACAGATCTGGCGCTGGCCTCGCAGTGGCGTTTGAACGCGGGTTTTCGAACAGAAAAGTTTCATCAGACTTCAGATAACCTGACTTTTAGCTCGGGGCTTAAAAGCGACCCATCATTGACCGCAGCAGAGCTTGGCCTGAGCCACGCGCTCAATGAACGCTGGACCGCTTACGCGCGACTGGCTTCAAGTTACCGGGTCGCCAATGTGGATGAGTTACGTTTTTTGTCGACGTCCCTGGAACCTCAAACTGCCAAAGACTTCGAGTTGGGACTGCGCTACCGTCAAGGCGTGACCAGCTATGGTGCTCGCCTGTTTGAGCAGCGAACGCACAACGAAATCGCCTATGACAACAATGTGGGTTTTGGTGCGAATGTCAATCTGGATCCCGTGCAGCGTCAGGGTATCGAGATGGAAGGCAGCACCCAGTTAACGCGTCAGTTGAAATTTTCTGCAGTGGCGCAAGTGTTGCGGGCGCGCTTATCGGAAGGGACCTATGCCGGTCATGACCTGCCGTTGGCATCCAAGGCAAATGTTTTGTTGAAAGCAGCCTACGCCTTCAATGCCGATCATGCCGCAGATCTCGCGTTGCGGTTCGCCGGGTCAGCACCCTTTGGGAATGATTGGACCAACACTTGTTCCAACAAAATCGAACCCGGAAGTTTTCTCGACCTTGGCTACCTTTTCAAGGCGCAGGGCAGTGCTGGCTGGGCTGTGCGTGCGGACGTTAACAATCTGTTGGATCGGCAAAGTTATTCAGCCGGCTATACCAACGGCACCTGCAGCGCGTACAACGTTTATCCTGATGCGGGCCGCAGTTTGAAACTCAGTGCCAGCTACCGCTTTTAATCCATCTTTAGTTGTATTGCCATGTCGACGAGTTTATTTCCCCAGCGCATCGTCTGCCTGACCGAGGAAACCACAGAGTGGCTTTACCTGTTGGGGCAGGAGAGTCGCATTGTGGGAATCTCGGGTTACACGGTGCGGCCGCGGCGGGCGCGGGAGGAAAAGCCGCGGGTGAGTGCTTTCACCAGCGCCAAAATCGATAAGATTCTGGCGCTGCAGCCCGACTGCGTGTTGGGTTTTTCCGACATGCAGGCTGACATTGCCAGCGCGCTGATCCGGGCTGGCGTGCAGGTTACGGTGTTCAACCAGCGCAGCGTGGTCGAGATTTTTTCGGTGCTGTACCAGGTGGCGGCGATGGTCGGGCAGGGCGAGCAGGGCCTGGCCTTGATTGCCGCCATGCAGCAGCAACTGGCGGCTATTGCCAAGGCCGCGGCCGCCTTGCCCCGGCGACCCACCATTTATTTTGAAGAGTGGGACGTACCGCACATCAGCGCGATCCGCTGGGTGTCTGAGCTGATGGGCATCGCCGGTGGTGAC
>JAQSDS010000267.1 GCA_029946045.1 Rhodoferax sp. | reverse complement strand
GCCGGCCAGGGTGCGGTAACTGTTTTGCGCCGTGCCGCAACACATGCCCGAGGCGTTGTTGGCGGCAATGCCGCCGATTTTGCAGGCGTTGATGGAGGCCGGGTCGGGGCCAATTTTGCGCCCGTGGGGGCCCAGGCGAAAGTTCACTTCGCCGCCAATGATGCCAGGCCCGACGCGCACCGTGGCGGCGTCGGGCCCAATTTCGCAAGTGGCAAAGCCTTCGCCGATCAGGCACAGCACGCTGTCCGTGACGGCTTGGCCCGACAGGCTGGTGCCGGCGGCGCGAAACGTCACCGGGCGACCCAGCGTGCGCGTGGCCTGCAGCAGCGCCTGCACTTCCTGTTCGGATTCCACCACGGCGATCACCTCGGGTGTCAAGCGGTAAAAGCTGGCATCGGTGCCATAGGCCAGACGCCGTAGCGGGTCGCTGATGATTTGTTTCGGTGGAAGAATGCGTGCCAGCACGTCCAACAATTGGCTCATGGTTTGTCTCTTTATTCTTCTGTTGGTAAATTGGTATGACCAGATGAGAACTGTAAAGGCCTTGATGTCGTAGGGTTATCAGGGTTTACCCTGTGAATTGATGCAATATTTTCAACACCGTTTTGAAATATCATGCAACTGGTCATACCATTTTTACTGTTCAGTGCATCATGAATCAATCACGCCCAGGGGTGACGCGTCTGGCAGACGTTGTCGCCAGTGAACTCGAAAAAAGAATTCTTGAAGGCTCGCTCAAGCCGGGCGACCGCTTGCCGTCAGAGCGAACGCTGGCGCTGGACCTGGGCGTGTCGCGCCCCTCGCTGCGCGAGGCCATGCAGCAGCTGGTGTCCAAAGGCCTGCTGAGCACGCGCCATGGCGGCGGCACCTATGTGACCGACCGGCTCGACGCGCACTTTGTCGACCCTTGGCAGGACATGCTCAAGGGCAACCCTATGCTGCACCGAGATTTGCTCGAAGTGCGCCACATGCTGGAAAGTCAGGCCGCCGCGCTGGCCGCCGACCGCGCTACTGACGTGGACATCAGTCGGCTTGACGCGGTCTATGCGGCGCTGGAAGCCAGCTACGACCGGGATGATCTGGTCCACTGTATTGACACCGACGTCGCCTTTCACCAGGCCGTGGCGGAGGCCTCACACAACGTGCTGATCGGTCACCTGACGGCCAGTCTGATGCGGGTCATTCGCGGCCACGTGTCCAACAATCTGGTGCACTTGCATGCCCGGCCGCAGCGCTGGAACCAGCTGCGGGCGCAGCACTACGCCATCTGGCAGGCCATTCGCGAACACAAGCCGCAAGAGGCCGCACGGGCCGCCAGCGAACACATTGATTTTGTGCGCCAGAGCATCGATGACAAAGAGCGCGATGAAGAGCGTCGCTCTAGCGCGCTCAGACGCCTGGGTGAACAGCCGCCAACCGATCAACTGGCGTAGAGCGACGCCAGCGAGGCGAAACCTTTGACCTCGATCGGGTTGCCGAACGGGTCGCAAAAAAACATGGTCCATTGCTCACCCGGCTGGCCGGCAAAGCGCAACTGGGGCGGCAGGATGAAGTCGATCCTGGCAGCGGTCAAACGCTTGGCCAGCGCCTGCCAGTCAGGCAGCGCCAGCACCAGGCCAAAGTGCGGCATCGGCACCAGGTGGTCGCCCACATGGCCGGTGGGAGCGGTCTTGAAAGGCTGGCCCAGGTGCATCGAGAGCTGGTGGCCAAAAAAATCGAAGTCGACCCAGGTGGCGGTGCTGCGGCCCTCGCGGCAGCCCAGCACGCCGCCATAAAAAGCGCGGGTCTGGTCGAGGTCGGTGACGTTGAATGCGAAGTGAAATAAGCTGTTCATGAGCGAGAGGATAGCAGGGCAGATAAAACCTGGGGTGCCATAATCGCGCCCCATGACCACCTTGCACTCCTTGCGTAGCACACCCTGGCTGGCCCGTATGGCGTTGCTGTGGTTTGCCTTGACGCTGGGTGCAGCCGTGGCCTCGCCGATGGTCAACCCGCAGACCGAGCTGGTGATTTGTACCGGCGCGGGCATGCTCAAGGTGGTGCTGGCCGATGACGGCACGGTGACCACCTCAGCCTCTGCTGCGGGTGATGCGCTGTTTTGCCCACTGTGCATGGTGGGCGGCGCGCCGACCCCGTTCGTGCTGAACACGTTGGCATCGCCACAGCCTCCGAGCCCTGTGCTGCAAAGCGTTCCTGCGGCCTTCATCGCCGCCCTGACCGCCGCACCACCGCCTGCGCGCGCGCCCCCAAAAGCCTGACCACCCTGTTTGACGGATGACCCTTGAGGGTGTCTGCCGGGGTCATTTTCGGGTCGGCTTCCGTCGATCATGGTGGCTTCAATCCACCTGCCTTGCACCCAACAAATGCCAGCCATGGGTACGTTCTCCGCCATGGCTTGAGCCTTATTTTTTCTATTCATTCATCGGTCGTCTTGACCTGTTACATCCTGAAGGAAACCCCATGAAACTCAAATCACTGATGACCGCCATCGCCCTGGCCGCGACTTCTCTCGTCACACTGGCCGCCGACGCAGCCGTTGAGGTGCAAAACGCCTGGGCGCGCGCCACAGTCAAAGGCCAGATGGCCACGGGGGCGTTCATGACGATGACTGCCAAAGAAGGCACCACCCTGGTCGGTGTGGCCTCACCCTCGGCCGGCGTGGCGCAGGTGCACGAAATGAAGATGGAAGGCGGCGTGATGAAAATGGCCGAGGTCAAGGGGGGGCTCGTTCTGCCCGCTGGCAAGGCCGTGGAACTCAAACCCGGCGGCTACCACGTCATGTTGATGGACCTGAAAGCACCACTGGCCAAAGGCAGCACCGTGCCGGTCACCTTGACCTTCAGGGACGCCAAGGGGCTCGAAAGCAAACAGCAACTCATGCTGACCGTGGCCGTTAATGCACCCACCGGCATGGACAAGCCCGCCGTCATGGACCACACCATGCACAACATGCACCAGGCTCAGCCC
Source organism: Rhodoferax sp. (assembly GCA_029946045.1). Taxonomy (GTDB): domain Bacteria; phylum Pseudomonadota; class Gammaproteobacteria; order Burkholderiales; family Burkholderiaceae_C; genus Rhodoferax. Next base: position 602 of record JAQSDS010000267.1, on the reverse strand, counting down.
GCCGCCAAGCAATAAGTCGCATTCGGATGATCGTGTTGCGTTAAGCTGTCGCCTGTGCCAAGACAACAACCCTTCAGGAGAAAAAAATGAGTGATTCAGAAAACGGCGGTTTTGCCAAATTTGTCCCGGGCTTTGACTTTTTGCAAAACCTGGCCAAGGGGGCCACGCAAGCGGTGCCGCAAATGCCCAATATGTCCAGCTGGATCGCACCTTCGTTGAATGAAGAGGAACTCGACAAGCGGATCAGTGAGCTCAAAGCGGTGCATTTTTGGCTTGATCAAAACTCCAAGGCGCTGGGCGCCACGGTGCAGGCGCTGGAAGTGCAAAAACTGACCCTGGCCACACTCAAGGGCATGAACCTGAGCATGGGCGAGGTGGCCAACGCGTTCAAGTTCAAGGCCGCTGACACCACGCAGGAGCGCGGTAGTCACACAGCAGAAAAAGCTGCGGAAAAATTCGAAGAAAAGCCTCCGGTAGCTGTTGAAAAACCTGCTGAACCTGCCGCGCAGCCTGCTGCTGCCCCCGCCGCGGCGGCGGCTGGCCTGGTCGATTCGATGCAGTTGTGGACCGCGCTTACCCAGCAGTTTCAGCACATTGCTGCA
>JAQSDS010000266.1 GCA_029946045.1 Rhodoferax sp. | reverse complement strand
CGCTGCGACGACATTCATAATAAATTTCGAAAAAAAGAACGACCGTGCTTTTTATTATACGCAGGGCTGGCGTCAATCCGCTGCAACGCCACGCTGGTGAATGACACGCTGCGGGAACGGGATCTCAATGCGGTGCTCGCGCAGCAGCCGCAGGATGTCCAGATTGATCAAGGAGCGCAGGTTGTCGCTGCCGTTTTCGGGGTCGGCCATCCAGTAGCCCAGCCTGAACTCCAGGCCGTCGGCACCAAAGGCCAGCAAAACCACGGCGGGGCCAGGATCAGCCAGCACCCGCCCCTGCGCCGATGCTGCCTGCAGCAGCAAGCGCGACACCAGGTCCACATCGCTGTCATACCCCACCGACACCTGGGTGGACTGCCAGACCTTGGCGTCGGCCAAAGACAGGTTTTCAACGCGGCTGGTGATCAGCATCTCATTCGGCACAATGGACTCGCGCCCACTGAGCGATCGAATCACGGTGTAGCGTGCGTTGATTTCCGTGATCACGCCACTGAAGTTGTCAACCTGCACACTGTCGCCTATGCGCATACTGCGCTCGGCCAGAATGACAAAACCCGACACGTAATTGGCTGCCAGTTTCTGCAGGCCAAAGCCAATACCCACGCCGATGGCACCGCCCAACACCGACAGCGCCGTGAGGTCGATGCCGACCGCCGACAAAGCCAGCAAAAGACCGACAAACATCAGCAGCGCCCGGGCCGCGTTGCTGAAGGCCTTGCGCAGGCTTAACTCACCACCGGTTGCCTTGCGCAGCAACCTGGACTCGATGGCCGACGATATCCAGAGGCTGATGATCAGCACCAGGCCGGCTGTCAACGTGCCTTCGATGATCTTGCGCACAGACAGGGTGGCACCGCCCACCTTCCAGCTGATCTGGTCCAGCTCGTCCATCACCAGCGGCAGCAAGCCGCTGACCCAGAGCACCATGGCCAACCAGGCGATCCAGGAAATGCTGCGCTCCAGCAGGCGAATCAGGGGGGTGTCATTGAACGCCGCCTGCAACACCTTGGCTCCCATGCGAATCACCAGCAAAGAGATCAGCACCGGAATGGCCAGCTTGAACAGGGCCAGTGGCATGCTCAGGGCCAGCAGCTTGCGCGCGGCGTAAGCCAGACACAGCAGCAGCGCGGGAAACAGCACGCCATCAACAATGCGGCGCCCGAACATGATGGAATTGAGCTCGCGCTCCATAAAGGCTCTGGACACCAGCCGCGCCAGCAGCCAGGCCAATACGCCACACCCCAGCAGCACGCCCAACTCCATCAGCACGCTGGTCTGGCTCAAAGCCGCCAGCCAATCCTCCAGGTCAACGATGGCCGGTTCAGACATCCGCCAGCACCCGGATATGCGCTTCGGCGCTGCGTGACAGCGCGCTCATCACATACCCGCCCTCCAGGCAACTCACAACGCGGCCCTTGGCGTGGCGCCGTGCCACATCCATGATGCGACTGGTGATCCAGGCGTAGTCTTGCTCGACCAGCCCAAGCTGGCCCATGTCGTCTTCACGGTGGGCATCAAAACCGGCGCTGATGAAAATCATTTCGGGCTTGAAGTCTTCGAGGCGCGGCATCCAGGCTGCCTCGATCATGTCGCGGATCTCCATGCCCTTGGTATAGGCCGGCACCGGCAGGTTGACCAAATTTTTGGCACTGGAGTGCACCCAGTCCATCGGGAAAAACGGATGCTGGTAAAAGCTCACCATCAAAATACGGTCGTCGCCCGCCACGATGTCTTCGGTGCCGTTGCCGTGGTGCACGTCAAAGTCAACAATGGCGACGCGTTGCAAGTTGTGGCGCTCCAGCGCGTATTTGGCGGCAATCGCCACGTTGTTGAAAAAGCAAAAACCTCCCGCCTTGCTGCGGCAGGCATGGTGTCCGGGCGGGCGCACAGCACAAAAGGCTGTTTTCATTTCTCCGGCCATGATCGCGTCAGTGGCATCAATGGCCGCACCGGCGGCGTTCAGGGCAGCCTCCCAGGTATGGACATTGATGCTGGTGTCAGGGTCGATCTGCAACTGGTCATGGCCCCCGGCGGCAATTTGCTCCTTGAGCTCCGCGTTCAAGCCGCGAATGGCCGCCACGTACATGCGGTCATGCGCCAGCTCGATGTCTGATATCGCCGCCGCCGTGGCTTCGCGTCGGTCCAGCGCCACGTCCAGACCGGAAATGAGCAGGCGGTCGTCGATGGCATCGAGCCGCTCCGGACACTCGGGGTGGCCCGGCATCATTTCGTGTTTGCGGCAACTAGGGTGAGTAAAGTATCCGGTCATCGTCATTTGAAACTGTCTCCTCGCTAAATTTTTGATATGGTGCAGTCCATGGACATACAGCACAAACTTAAATCTCTGGTTGATCAGCTTAACACGGTCATTGTGGGTAAATTTGATCAAACTCAAGATTGTGTCGCCTGCCTGCTGGCCGGTGGTCACCTGCTGATCGAAGACGTACCCGGCGTTGGCAAAACCACCCTGGCCCATGCGCTGGCCCGCACCTTTGGTCTGCAATTCTCGCGGGTGCAATTTACCTCCGACCTGATGCCCAGCGATTTGTCGGGTGTCTCCATTTATGACCGGGGGCTGGAGCAATTCGTCTTTCACCCTGGCCCCCTGTTCGCCCAGGTGCTGCTGGCCGATGAGATCAACCGGGCCAGTCCCAAAACCCAAAGTGCGCTGCTGGAGGCCATGGAAGAAAAGCAGGTCACGATCGAAGGCGAAACGCGGCCCCTGCCGGTGCCCTTTTTTGTCATCGCCACACAAAACCCGCACGACCAACTGGGCACCTACTTGCTGCCCGAGTCGCAGCTTGACCGGTTTCTGATGCGCATCTCGCTGGGCTACCCCGACCGCCATGCCGAGCGCGAATTGCTGATGGGGCGTGACCGGCGCGAACTGGTCGAAGCACTGCCCAGTCTGCTGAGCCTGGAAGAATTGCATACGCTGCAAAGCCAGGTACTGGCAGTGCACGCCTCGGGCCCGCTGCTGGACTATGTGCAGGACCTGATCCAGGCGACGCGCTCGGGCCAGTGGTTCATGCAGGGTTTGAGCCCGCGCGCCGGCATGGCGGTGCTGCGCGCAGCCAAAGCCCGCGCCTTGCTAAGCGGGCGCGGCTATGTGGCGCCCGACGATGTTCAGGCCATCCTGCCGCAAACCATCGCCCACCGGCTGCTGCCGCTGGGCCAGGCCGGGCGAGGCGCCAGTGAACAGGTGCGCGCCATGCTCGAAGCCGTGCCCCTGCCCTGACCCGCCCGAGTCGTGAATTCCTTGCCGCACCCGCTGCGCCACCCCCTTGCCCATGGGCAGGCCCGCATGGCACGTTGGTGGCAGAACCGCCTGCCCCTGACCGACAGCGTGACGTTGACGCAGCGCAATGTGTACATTTTGCCCACCCGCGCTGGTCTCATGCTGGGTGTGACGCTGCTGGTGCTGCTGGTGGCGTCTATCAATTACCAGCTCAACCTGGGTTACCTGCTGACTTTCTTACTGGCGGGCTGCGCGCTGGTGGGCATGCACGTGGGCCACGGCACCCTGCGCGGGCTGAGCCTGAACCTGACCGCGCCCGAGGCCATCCATCTG
>JAQSDS010000265.1 GCA_029946045.1 Rhodoferax sp. | reverse complement strand
TGCAGCAGCAGGATGACTTTGAATTGGCTGCGTTTGAATTTTGCGTGACCTACGAGGCAGCCCCCAGCCCCTGGACGCCGGCAATCTGTCGTCTGCGTCACCCGGAGTCGGCCGCAGCGTCTCGTGCAAGTTCAGCCCAAGCCGCTGTGACACGAGCCACGGGCTGGCAAGGTGTCGCCCTGAGCGGCGAGCTTCAGGGCGATGCGGTGCCCGGCCTGCCCGCGTTGGACGATGTCGGCCAACAGACAAAAGCGCTTTTTATTTCCTGCAGTGAGCTGATTCGGGTCGATTTTTCTGCAGCAGGCAGTATCCTGAATTGGGTGGCACAGGGCCAATCGCTCGGGTGCCAGATCGAATTCAGGGACGTGCCGTTTCTGGTTGCTGCATTTTTTAATCTGATTGGCATCAACCAGCACGCCCAGGTGTTGACGCGCGTCCATCAGGAATCGAGTTAACAAGGGAATTTCATGGAGCAATTTCACGGCACCACCATCATCAGTGTGCGCCGCAATACACCGCAGGGTGTGCAGGTCGCCATTGGCGGCGATGGTCAGGTGACCTTGGGCAACATTGTGGTCAAGGGCACGGCGCGCAAGGTGCGTAAGCTCTACCACGGTAAAGTGCTGGCTGGTTTTGCCGGCGCCACGGCCGACGCTTTTACGCTGTTTGAGCGCTTCGAGGCCAAGCTTGAAAAACACCAGGGCCATCTGGTGCGCGCCGCCATCGAGCTCACCAAGGACTGGCGTACCGACCGGGTGCTGCGCCGCCTCGAGGCCATGCTGGCGGTGGCCGACCTCGAGGCCTCGCTCATCATCACCGGCAACGGCGACGTGCTGGAACCCGAAAACGGCATTGTGGCCATTGGTTCCGGCGGCGCCTACGCCCAGGCGGCCGCCATCGCCTTGCTCAACCATACCGAGCTGTCGGCCACCGACATGGTCAAAAAATCGCTTGAAATTGCCGGTGAGATCTGCATCTACACCAACATGAACCACACGATTGAGTCACTTTAATTCATTGCGGGTCAGATCAAGAATTGCGTAGCAATTTTGCTCTGACCCCAACAGATCAAACAATGTCTAGTCTTACCCCCCAGCAAATCGTCGCCGAGCTTGATAAACACATCGTCGGCCAGCAGCAGGCCAAGCGCGCGGTGGCTATTGCGCTGCGCAACCGCTGGCGCCGCCAGCAGGTCGGCCCTGAGCTGCGCAGCGAGATCACGCCCAAGAACATTTTGATGATCGGCCCCACGGGTGTGGGTAAAACCGAAATTGCGCGGCGTCTGGCACGCCTGGCCGACGCCCCGTTCATCAAGGTCGAGGCCACCAAGTTCACCGAGGTGGGCTATGTTGGCAAGGATGTGGACGCCATCATCCGCGACCTGGCTGACATTGCGGTCAAGCAAACGCGTCAGGCGGCGACCAAAAAAGTGCGCGAACGTGCTGCCGACGCGGCCGAAGAACGCGTGCTCGACATCCTGATCCCGATGCCGCGCCAGGAATTTGGCGTGGTGGCCGGCAACGAGCCCGAAAGTGTGGCGCGCCAGACCTTTCGTAAAAAACTGCGCGAAGGCCAGCTCGACGACCGCGACATCGAGCTCGATGTGGCACAAAACACGCCCCAGCTGGAGATCATGGGCCCGGCCGGCATGGAGGAGATGACCGAGCAATTGCGCGGCATGTTTGGCCAGCTCAACCAGAATAAAACCCAAAAACGCAAGCTCAAAATTGCCGAAGCGCTCAAGCTGCTGGTCGAAGAAGAGGCGGCCAAACTGGTCAACGAAGACGACATCAAACTGCAGGCGCTGCACATGCTGGAGCAAAACGGCATTGTCTTCATCGACGAGATCGACAAGGTCACCTCGCGATCGGAAGGCAGTGGTGCCGAGGTCTCGCGCCAAGGCGTCCAGCGCGACCTGCTGCCGCTGGTCGAAGGCACCACCGTGTCCACCAAGTACGGCATGGTCAAGACCGACCATATCTTGTTCATTGCCTCGGGGGCGTTCCACCTCAGCAAACCCAGTGACCTGATTCCCGAGTTGCAGGGACGCTTTCCGATCCGGGTCGAACTGCAATCGCTGTCAGTGGCGGATTTTGTCGCCATTCTGACGCAAACCACGGCCTCGCTGGTCAAGCAATACCAGGCCCTGCTGGCCACCGAGCAGGTGACCGTGGAGTTTTCTGAGGCTGGTATCGCACGGCTGGCGCAAATTGCCTTTGACGTCAACGAGCGCACCGAAAACATCGGCGCCCGCCGCCTGTCCACGGTGATGGAGCGCCTGCTCGACGAAGTCAGCTTCGATGCCACCAACCTCGCCGGTCAGACCGTGCAGGTGGATGCCGCCTACGTCGATGGGCGCCTGGCCGAACTCAGCCAGAACGAAGACCTGAGCCGTTATATTTTGTAACTTTGCGGGTCAGACCACTCGCGAAGGGCGTGCTCTGACCCCAACTGATGCGCGCGAATCGATGGGTGAGGCATGGCCCGTATTTCACGCTGCGAACTGCTTGCCTTTTGAGCTGGCCGGGCACAGTGAGGCCGTACATGTCGATCAAGGTTTAGCGGCCGGTTGTTGACTGTTCGGTGCAAGGCATGTGGACGGCGAAACTGTAAATGGTTATTCGAGGCTGCTTTGCTTGCAGCGGGTCCCGATGAAAGACGCGCGCCTTGTGAAATAAATCACCCAAGGGTATTGACCTTCCCATCGTGGGAATCTTTAGCATTCGCAATTCCAGAAACTTTCCAAGGTTAGTTCAATGACTTCCGTTACTCTCCAACAGGGTTCCAAACCATTCATGTCCTCAGTCACTCGTTTGAGTTTGCCGGTCGAGGGCATGACGTGCGCGTCGTGCGTCGGCCGTGTCGAGCGCGCGCTGAAAGCAGTCCCCGGCGTACAAACAGCCGCGGTCAATCTGGCTACCGAACGCGCCGACATCACCTTCACCGGTGTGGCCGATCCGCAGGCGGCGGTGCGCGCCATTGAGGGCGCCGGCTACGCCGTCCGCGAAGAGACCACCGAGCTCGCGATCGAGGACATGAGCTGCGCCTCGTGTGTCGGGCGGGTTGAAAAGGCGCTCGCACAAATCCCGGGCGTGCTCGAAGCCAATGTCAATCTGGCAACCGAGCGCGCGCGGGTGCGCCACCTTGCCGGGGTCGTCTCCACGGCCGACCTTGAAGCGGCGGTCGCACAGGCGGGTTACAAGTCCCGCCGCCTGTCTGCCGACACGGCGAGTATGGGCGATCAGGATGCCGAGCGTCGTGATAGCGAGGCGCAGGGCCTGCGGCGCGCTTTGCTCATTGCCGCGGGCCTCACCTTGCCGGTCTTCATCCTCGAGATGGGCTCGCACCTGATTCCCGCCATGCACCATTGGGTGATGGGCGTCCTGGGTCAGCAGACGAGCTGGTACATCCAGTTTGCGCTTGCCTCCCTGGTGCTGTTCGGTCCGGGCCTGCGCTTCTTCAGCAAGGGCGTACCGGCGTTGCTGCGCGGTGCCCCCGACATGAACTCGCTGGTTTCGGTCGGCACGGCCGCCGCGTACGGCTATTCGGTGGTCGCGACCTTCGTCCCCGAAGTGCTTCCACCGGGCACCG
>JAQSDS010000264.1 GCA_029946045.1 Rhodoferax sp. | reverse complement strand
CAGCCGGCATTCGATGGGGCCGTTCCACATCGGCACACGGCGGGTTTCCTTGAGGCGCATCTTGCCGGGCAGCTTGAGGTCGGGGGTCAGCACCCAAGCGGTCCAGCCCGAATAGTTTTTCTTCCAGTGACTGGCCAGCTGGTTAAAGAATTCACCGGCACCCTCAAGTTGCGGCAGTTCACGGGCACCAAAGCGCGGCACATTGGGCTCGTCTTCAAAGCCACCGGCATCAGCGGCCTGGCGTGGGCCACCTTTGGCGACACCAGCGACATCAATCCGTTCGCCGTAGGGCGGGTTCAGCACCATGACGCCACCGCCAGTGGTACTGACGTCGATGGGGGGCAGGCGCTGCAGGGCGTCGCCGCCGCGAAACTCGATCACGTCGGCGACACCGGCGCGGGCTGCATTGCGCTGCGCAAAATCGACCATGCGGTGCGCCACGTCGCTGCCAAAGATGATGGGCTTCTGGTCGGGCGAGCGCACCACCTCGGCCGCCTGGGCTTCCCGCTTGAGGCTGTCCCACACCTGCTTTTGGAACGGCACGTACTTCTCGAAGGCAAAACGGCGACGGCTGCCGGCGGCAATGTTGCAGGCCATTTGCGCTGCTTCGATGACGATGGTGCCGCTGCCACAACAGGGGTCGTACAGCGGCAGCAAATCGGCGTCGCCCTCAAACCAGCCGCTGGCGGCCAGCATGGCGGCGGCCAGGGTTTCTTTCAGGGGCGCGTCGCCCTTGTCTTCGCGCCAGCCGCGCTTGAACAGCGGTTCACCCGAGGTGTCGATGTAGAGCGAGCAACTGTCAGTGGTCAGGTGGGCATAAATGCGCACGTCGGGCCACTGGGTGTTGACGTCGGGGCGCACGCCATTGGCCACGGCGCGAAAGCGGTCGCACACGGCGTCCTTGATTTTGAGCGCGGCAAAGTTCAGCGAGGTCAACGGGCTGTGCTGCGCGGTGATTTCGACCTTGATGGATTCGCGCGGGGTGAACCAGCGCTCCCAAGCTACTTCAGAGGCGGCACGGTACAGGTCTTGCTCACCGCGGTATTCGGTGTAGCTCAGCAGCACCAGCACGCGCTGGGCCAGGCGGCTGTGCAGGTTGAGCAACATGGCTTGCGCCAACGAGGTGCGCACCGCCACGCCGCCGCGTTGCTTGGTGATGCAGCCCGGCGGCAAGTCGGTGATGCGCAGCACTTCAGGCGCCAGGTAGTCCTCAACGCCGGCGGCGCAGGGGAGAAAAAGTTGGAGCTGTTGCATAAATTTCTTAATCAGTTGAGGACAAAGCAAATTTGCTTTGCAAATTTTGGTCTGTCCCGCAAGGTTTCACAATTCTTTTCGTAGCGACGCCGGCGCAATGCGCAGACCTTCGCGGTATTTGGCGACGGTGCGGCGGGCGCATTCAATGCCCTGTTCCTTGAGCATCTCGGACAACTGGTTGTCGCTCAGTGGCTTTTTCGGGCTCTCGGCAGCGACAAACTGCTTGATCAGCGCGCGCACCGCCGTGCTCGAGGCGTTACCGCCCGAGTCGGTGCCGAGCCCGGAGCCAAAGAAATACTTGAGCTCGAAGGTGCCGAACGGTGTCGCCATGTATTTGGCAGTGGTGACGCGGCTGATGGTGGATTCGTGCAGGCCCAGCTCATCGGCAATTTCGCGCAGCACCAGGGGCCGCATGGCCAGTTCGCCGTGCACAAAAAAGCTTTTTTGGCGCTCCACAATGGCGCTGCTGACACGCAGGATGGTGTCAAAGCGCTGCTGGATGTTCTTGATGAACCAGCGCGCCTCCTGCAGGCGTTGCTGCAGCGCGGCAAAATTGGCGGCATCGCTGCCCACGGCCTTGTGGCCCTTGAGGGCGTTGGCATAAATGTCGTGCACACGCAGGCGCGGCATCACCTCGGGGTTCAGCCGCACCAGAAACTTCACCGTCGGGCCTTGTCCCACGGCAGTCACCAGCACATCGGGCACCACGATGTTGCGCTCCACGTCGACAAAGCGACGGCCGGGCTTGGGCTCCAGGCGGCCGATCAGGGCAATGGCGGCGCGTACCCGCGCATCGCTGGCGTCACACAGGGGCATCAGGTGCTTGATGTCGCGACGGGCCAGCAAGTCCATGGGTTGGGCGCAAATGCGCAAGGCCACCTGCAACGTGTCGGCCTCGAATGCCGGGTTGCTGGTAAGTGCCCGCAGCTGCAGACGCAGGCATTCGGCCAGACCCCGGGCGCCGACACCGGCAGGCTCCAGGCTTTGCAGCAGGCCCAGTGCCACGGTGAAGTGGTGCACCAGGTCCTCGACCTGCTCCGTGTCGTCACCGGCCAGACCGCGCGCCAGCTCGGTCAGGTCGTCTTCCAGGTAGCCGTCGTCGTTAAGCGACTCGATCAGGAAATAAAGCGCTGCCTGGTCTTCCGAACTCAGGCGCAGCGACAGCGCCTGACGCTGCAAAAAGCTTTGCAATGACTCCTGGTTGCGCGCCAGCTCGGTGGCATCCATCCCGTCGTCGCCACTGAGGTTGTTGCCGTGCGCGCGTGCCTCGCCACCCCATTCGCTGTCGTCCGGGCTCAGGCTGACGCTGCCGTCACCGTCCCAGCTGGGGGCGTCTTCCATCGAGGTGATGGGCTCGTCGGACGCGGTTTCAGTGCTCGCCCTGGAGCTGTAGTTGTCATCGGCGCCGGTATAGGCGGCGGACTCCTGTTCGCGGTCGTTGCGGCTGACGGCCGCATCCGCCTGCGCCAGGCCGAAGGACTCGCGTTCTGCCTCTTCTTCCGAGCGCTCCAGAAACGGGTTCTCGTCGAGCATCTGACCCACCTCACTGCTGAGCTCCATGGTGGAGAGTTGCAGCAAACGAATGGATTGTTGCAACTGCGGCGTGAGCGCCAGATGCTGGGAGGTGCGTAAGGAGAGGCCCTGTTTCATTGGAGCGTCGCCGGGCCGCCCCAAGGCGCGAGAGCCCCCCCGGGGGGCAGTGAAGTACACGAAGTGACAAGCATGGGGGCCATATTCACATTTTGAAGTTTTCGCCCAGATACACCCGGCGCACATCGACGTTGTTGATGATCTCGGCGGGCGTTCCTTCGGCCAGCACGCTGCCGTCGCTGATGATGCAGGCGTGGTCGCAAATACCCAGGGTTTCGCGCACGTTGTGGTCGGTGATCAGCACACCAATACCCCGAGCCTTCAAGAAAGAAATGATGCGCTGGATCTCAATGACCGCAATTGGGTCAATGCCGGCAAAAGGCTCGTCGAGCAAAATAAAACGGGGCTGGGTGGCTAACGCACGGGCAATCTCGACCCGTCGGCGCTCGCCTCCGGACAGCGCCAGGGCGGGGGAGTCGCGCAAGTGGTCGACGCGCAAATCCTGCAGCAGGCCGGTCAGGCGCTTTTCAATCTCGGCTTCGGTCAGGGCTTGGCCTTGTGCATCGTGCTGCAGTTCCAGCACAGCACGCACGTTGTCGGCCACGTTGAGCTTGCGAAAAATCGAGGCCTCTTGGGGTAAATAGCTTAAACCCAGGCGGGCGCGCCGGTGAATCGGCATGTGTTCGACGGACTGGCCGTCAATGGTGATGTCGCCTGCGCTGGCACGCACCAGCCCGACGATCATGTAAAACGAGGTGGTTTTACCGGCACCATTGGGGCCCAGC
>JAQSDS010000263.1 GCA_029946045.1 Rhodoferax sp. | reverse complement strand
GAAGAAAAAGCGCAACTGAAGTTGTCAGACCTGGCGGCACACTCGCGACACACCGACCCGGTCGTATTGGACAAAAAACGGGCCGTGATTGAAGCCGCGCTGGCCCGGGCACGGGCCAAACGCGAAGCGGCACCTTAGGCTGCCAATTTGGCAAACGCCGCCACGACCTCGGGCGGTGCCTGCACCATCTCGATCAACACGCCTTCGCCTGCAATCGGGAACTCGTCATTCGCCTTGGGGTGCAAAAAGCAGATGTCAAAGCCCGCCGCACCCTTGCGAATGCCCCCTGGCGCAAAACGCACACCCTGCGCCGTGAGCCATGCCACCGCCTTGGGCAGGTCGTCGATCCACAGGCCCACATGGTTCAGCGGTGTGGTGTGCACGGCGGGTTTCTTGTCGATGTCCATGGGCTGCATCAAGTCGACCTCGACCTTGAACGGGCCAACGCCCATGGCACAGATGTCTTCATCGACGTTTTCGCGTTCGCTCTGAAAGGTGCCGGTCACTTCCAGGCCCAGCATCTCGACCCAGAGCTTTTGCAGGCGGGTCTTGCTGGTGCCACCAATGGCGATTTGCTGGATGCCGAGCACCTTGAAGGGTCGCTGGCTCATACAAACTCCACAATCGGCTGGTCCACGGTGAGGCTTTCGCCCTTGACCGCCAGCACCTTGCCAACCACGCCGTCGGCAGCGGCAAAAAGCACGTTTTCCATCTTCATGGCTTCGATCACGGCAATACGTTCGCCAGCCTGCACTTTTTGGCCCACTTGCACCGCCACCTCGGCGAGCAAGCCTGGCATCGGCGACAACACAAAACGGCTCAGGTCCGGAGGTGCCTTGAACGGCATCAGGGCGTGCAACTCGGCCATGCGTGGCGAAATGACCAGCACATCGATGCGCGTGCCATTGTGTTGCAGGCGCAAGGCCAGAGGGTTCTTGGGCGTGCCGCGCTCAACCTGAGCAGTAAACGGCGTACCGTTCACTGTGCCGGTGATGCAGACATCATTGAGCCGCGAATCACTGCATATTTCATAACTGCTGGCGCCCATTTTGACGCGGGCGAAACCGGTCTTTCCAGCAAACTCATCAACATGAACTGCGGTGTAGGCATTGGCCCCCGCCTCACCCAGCGTGACCACCACGTAATCACTGCCCACATTCACCGCATAACCGGGTAACTGGCCGCTGATACCGGCTGCGCGCTCGCGCGATTTGCGTCGCACAAAGGCGGCCAGCGCCAGCATGAAGTGCGGGTCTTCGTGCGGCACATCGGCAGCCTTGAAACCGTGCGCGTAGTTCTCAGCAATGAAGCCGGTGTTGAAGTCACCCGAGACAAACTTGGGGTGCGCCAGCAAAGCGGCCTGGAACGGGATGTTGCTGCTGATGCCGCGAATCACAAAGCCATTGAGCGCCTCACGCATCTTGGCAATCGCATCGAGCCGGTCAACCCCGTGCACGATGAGCTTGGCAATCATCGAGTCGTAGTACATCGGGATCTCGCCACCGTCTTGCACACCGGTGTCGACCCGCACGCCAAACCAGTCGGTGGTGTTGCCCTGCGCCATGGTCTGGGTGGGCGGCGAAAAGCGCACCAGGCGACCCGTGCTGGGTAAAAAGTTGCGGTAGGGGTCTTCGGCGTTGATGCGGCACTCCATGGCCCAGCCGTTGCGCTTGACTTCGGCTTGGGTGAACGGCAATTTTTCACCGGCGGCCACACGAATCATGAGTTCGACCAGGTCCAGGCCGGTGATGCATTCGGTCACCGGGTGCTCGACCTGCAGGCGCGTGTTCATTTCCAGAAAGTAAAAGCTCTGGTCCTTGCCGACCACAAACTCCACCGTGCCGGCGCTTTGGTACTTGACCGCCTTGGCCAGCGCCACCGCCTGCTCGCCCATGGCCTTGCGTGTTGCATCGGAAATAAACGGCGACGGCGCCTCTTCAATCACCTTTTGGTGGCGGCGCTGAATGGAACACTCACGCTCGTTCAAATAGACCACATTGCCAAAGCTGTCGCCAATGAGCTGGATTTCGATGTGGCGCGGCTCTTCGACAAATTTTTCAACAAACACGCGGTCGTCACCAAAACTGTTGCGCGCTTCATTGCGGCAACTGGTGAAACCCTCAAACGCCTCCTTGTCATTGAAGGCCACGCGCAAGCCCTTGCCACCGCCGCCCGCGCTGGCCTTGATCATCACCGGGTAACCAATGCCCTGGGCAATTTCCACTGCCCGTTCGGCAGTTTCGATGGCGCTGTTCACGCCTGGAATGCAGTTGACGCCTGCCGCACCGGCCAGCTTCTTGGATTCAATTTTGTCGCCCATGGCCGCCATGGAGTAGTGCTTGGGACCAATGAAGACAATGCCCTCTTCTTCGACGCGTTTGGCAAACTCGGCGTTTTCGCTCAAGAAACCATAACCCGGGTGCAGGGCCTGGGCGCCGGTTTGTTTGCAGGCGGCGATGATTTTCTCGCCCACCAGGTAGCTTTCGCGGCTGGGCGGTGCGCCGATGTGCACGGCTTCGTCGGCCATCAATACAAAGCGTGCGTCCTTGTCGGCATCGGAATAGACGGCAACCGTCTTGATGCCCATTTTTTGGGCGGTGGTGATGACGCGGCAGGCGATCTCACCCCGATTTGCGATCAAAATTTTGGTAAACATAGTTCTCTCCTAACGTTATTCGGTCAGCGAATATGAAATTCGTTGTGGTGTTGAGTCTGGCCTCTTGACGGCTCGCCGTGTTTGAGGGTCCGCAACAGGGCGTGGGTGTCTGCTTCCGCTCATGTCCCCCTCCAAAGGCTCTCGCCTTTGGATTCCTCCTTGACTTCGCTGCAACAGACACCCCCACCCTGCCGCTGCGTAACCCTGACCTTGTATTTCATGCCCGCACGCCAACCGGCCAGGATCGGGTTGCCTGGGCGTTTTGCGCAGGTAAAGGAGGAGGCCGCAGGCCGGGGGACACGGAGCAAAACGCCCGGGCAATCCGATCCAGCGCGATACACAGTCATGCTGTATTCCACAAAAATTTAAAGCGGAATGTTGCCGTGCTTGCGCCACGGGTTTTCCAGCTTCTTGTCTTTCAGCATCACCAGCGAACGGCAAATGCGCTTGCGGGTCTCTGACGGCAAAATCACGTCGTCAATAAAGCCGCGGGCACCCGCCACAAACGGATTGGCAAAACGGGCCTTGTATTCGGCCTCTTTGGCAGCCAATTTTTCCGGGTGGCCCTTGTCTTCACGGAAGATGATCTCGACCGCGCCCTTGGCACCCATCACCGCGATTTCGGCGTTGGGCCATGCAAAGTTGACGTCGCCGCGCAAATGTTTGGAGGCCATCACATCGTAGGCACCACCGTAGGCCTTGCGTGTGATCACGGTGACTTTGGGCACAGTGCACTCGGCGTAGGCATAGAGCAGCTTGGCGCCGTGCTTGATGATGCCGCCGAACTCCTGCGAGGTGCCGGGCATGAAGCCGGGCACATCGACAAAGGTGATCACCGGGATGTTGAAGGCATCACAAAAGCGCACAAAACGCGCGGCCTTGATGCTGCTCTTGATGTCCAGGCAACCGGCCAGCACCAGCGGCTGGTTGGCCACAATGCCAACTGTCTGGCCGTCCATGCGGGCAAAACCGATCAGGATGTTT
>JAQSDS010000262.1 GCA_029946045.1 Rhodoferax sp. | reverse complement strand
TTGGCGCCGTGATCGGCTTTTACGATGGCTTTTTTGGACCCGGTACTGGCAGTTTTCTGGTGTTTTTGTTTGTGCGTCTGCTGGGCTACGACTTTTTAAGCGCCTCGGCAGCGGCCAAACTGGTCAATACCGCCACCAACTTGTCGGCATTGGCGCTGTTCGTCGCCAAAGGCCATATCTGGTGGCACTTTGTACTGGCCATGGCGCTGGCCAATGTGGTCGGCAGCTTGGCTGGCACCCGACTGGCGCTCAAGCATGGCACTGGTTTTGTGCGCGGCGTTTTTTTGCTGGTGGTCAGTGCCCTGATCGTCAAAACCAGCTATGACGCATTCATGCGCTGACGCTGCACGCCATACCCTTCAGCGCCTCGTAGCGGCAGCCGATGCGGCCACCGCAGGAGCCGATGCAGCGACAGGCGCCACCGCCGCGGCTTGCGCTCCGCGCGGCCAGGGCACGTCGGCGGCAAGGCGCACTTGTCCCACAGGCGCACCCGATTGCCCTTTGCGCACCAGGGCCAGGTCTTCTTCGCTGGGGTATTGGCCCAGCAACCAGTAGTCGAAAGCGCGCCGGGCCATTGGCGCAGCGGAGGTCGAACCAAACCCGGCGTTTTCCACAATCACGGCAATCGCCATTTTGGGATCATCCGCCGGGGCAAAGGCAATGTAGAGCGCGTGGTCGCGCTGGCGTTCTTCCATACGCGCGGCGTTGTATTTTTCATTTTTCCCGAGCGACACCGCTTGTGCGGTGCCGGTTTTGCCGCCGCTGAGGTAGCCGGCACCAGCAAACGCCCGGCGCGAGGTGCCGTCTTGCGTCACCCCCACCATGGCGCGGCGAATGGTGTCGAGATGTTCCGGTTTGAAGCCCAGATTTTCAGTCGGCGGAGGTGCCACGGGCACGCTGGCCTGGGCACTGGCATCCTGGGTCGCCAGCACCAGTTGCGGCGGGTGCTTGATACCGTTGTTGGCCAGAATGGCCGTGGCCTGCGCCAACTGCAACATGGTGAAACTGTTGTAGCCCTGGCCAATACCGAGTGAAATGGTTTCGCCGGCGTACCACCGTTGTTGCTCCGGGCGCTTGAAATAACTGCGTTTCCATTCTTGGTTGGGCAGCACGCCGCGCACTTCGCCATGGATGTCAATGCCGGTGAACTGTCCAAAGCCCAGCGGTTTCATGAAGTCGTGCATGGCCTCGACCCCCATCTCGTTGGCCAGCGAGTAAAAGTAGACGTTGCTCGACTCGACAATGGCGCGGTGCATGTCCATGATGCCGCCGCGTTCGTTCTCGGGGCTGCCAAAACGGTGACCGCCGAACATGAAAAATCCGGGGTCGTTGATCTGCATGCTGGCCGAGCGCTTGCCGGTGCTCAACGCCGCCAGGGCCATGAAAGGTTTGTAGGTGGAGCCCGGCGGGTAGGTACCGCGCAGCGCCCGGTTCAACAGCGGTTTGTCGATCGACTCATTCAGCCCCTGCCAACTTTCCTGGTCAATGCCTTCAACAAACAGGTTGGGGTCAAAGGTGGGCTTGCTGACAAAAGCCAATACCTCACCGGTTTTGGGGTCCAGCGCGACCAGCGCACCCCGACGCTCGCCAAACATGTCTTCAACCAATTGTTGCAACTTGATGTCAATTGACAACTTGACGGTTTGACCCGGTGTCGAGGACTGACTCGACAGGCGCCGCGTGGCACGGCCCCCGGCTGAGGTCTCCATGGCGTCAATGCCGGTCATGCCGTGTAGTTGCGCCTCAAAGCTCTGCTCGACACCCAGCTTGCCGATGTACTCGGTGCCACGGTAATTGGCCGCATCATCCGACTCATCGAGTTGTTCCTTTTCGGCCGCGTTAATGCGCCCGATGTAGCCAATCACGTGGCTGGCCAGTTCACCATACGGATAGCTGCGAAACAGCCGCGCCTTGATGTCGACACCGGGAAAACGGTAGCGCTGCGCAGCAAAGCGGGCCACTTCTTCGTCGCTAAGACGGCTTCGCAGCGGGATCGACTCGAAGCTCTTGCCCTCCTCACGCAGCTTTTTGAAGCGTTTGCGGTCACGTGGCGTGATGCTCAGAACCTCTGACAAGGCATCAATGGTTTGTTCCAGGTTGGGCACCTTGGCCGGTGTAATTTCGAGCGTGTAAGCCGAATAATTGGTGGCCAGCACGATGCCGTTGCGGTCCAGGATCAGGCCCCGGTTGGGCACGATCGGCACCACGGCGGTGCGGTTGTTTTCGGCCTGCGCATACAAATCGTCATGGCGCAGCACCTGCAAATAAAAAAGCCGGGCGGCAAGCAAGCCAAAACACAGCAGCACAACGACACTGGCCACCAGCACCCGCAGCCGAAAACGGGCGAGTTCAAGTTGAACATTGCGAATGATCTTCATGCGCGCTTCGCTTTAACCGGGGGGCTTGACCAAGGCCTTCACAGCGGCCGGTTGGCATCAGGGTTGGGAGCACGTTTTTGCGGCAACAGCAGCAGCACACTCACCACCGGCCACAACAAGGCCTCCAGGGCCGGTGCCAGCAGCATCGACCAGCCAGGAAAATCGTCGCCGGCGATCAGGCGCACCAACAGCGTCAGCGCATGGGCCACGACAAACAAGGGCAGCACCTGTGCCGCCTGAGACGGCACGCTGAACCAAAGCAGGCGGCGGTGCATGGCAATGGCCAAAAAGCTCAGTGCCGTGTAGGCCAGGGCGTGTTGCCCGAGCAGCGCACTTTGATGCACATCCATGCTCAGGCCCAGCATAAAAGCCGCCGTCATGCCGACCCGCAGCGGCTGGTGGATGGTCCAGAACACCAGCACCAGCGCCAGCACATCGGGGTGCCAGGCGGCGCGCCCAAGCAGACCCATATTGAGCAGCATGTTGCAGCCCAAGGCGACCAGCAGACTGCTCCAGATAAAAAGCGAACTGGCCGGCAACAGCAATTGTTGGCCCCGTGGCATGATCATGGCGGACCCCCTTTGCCACCGCGCCCGGACTCGGCTGGCGCACCAGGTCGGGCCGGCATGTGCTGCGCAATAGGTTGCAGCACCAACACATGCAAACTGCCGTCAAGGCGGGCAATGGGCTGGGCCGTGATGCGGGCAAAAGCCGAATCGGCCCGGCGTTCAATTTTCAGTACCCGGCCCACCTGCAGGCCGGGCGGGTAAATGCCGTCGACACCGCTGGTGGTCAACAGGTCACCGGCGGTCATGTCAACATTGGCATCCATGTAGCGCAGTTCCAGCGTGCCGCTGCTTGATGCCATATTGCCAAAGGCCAGCCCGCGGGCGCCGGTGCGCGCGTTGAGCACGGGAATCGCCTGGTTGGGGTCGGTGATCAGGGTGACTTCGCTCACCATGGGATAAACCCGGGTCACCTGACCCAGAATACCAACCTCGTCGAGCACCGGCGCGCCAGCAGCCACCGCCTGCAGGGAGCCCTTGTCGATGATGACTTTGCGGGTGTAGGGGTCGGCGGCGTCATACAGCACCTGGGCTGCCAGGGCGGGCGTGTTGATGCGTGCACGCATCTCAAGCAAGGCACGCAGGCGCACGTTTTCAAGTGCGAGTTGTTCCACTTGCTGGGCCCGCTGGGACTGCAGACCGAGCTGGTACTGCGCCGCCGCTTCGCTGGCCTGGGAACGGTTGAGCGATTCAAAATA
>JAQSDS010000261.1 GCA_029946045.1 Rhodoferax sp. | reverse complement strand
CTGAAGGCCTTGTTGCATGGGTTTCATGGGAAGAGTTTCCGCTGTTGAACCGGCTTACTTGGCCAGCGACTGGTATTGCTGCTCGTAGTAGCCCACCATGGCGCCAACGTCCTTCACGCCGAACGAGGGGCCTTCGGCCTGCAGCTCTTTCAACATGGCGGTGCGCACCTTGCGCACGTTGTCCAGCAGGGTCTGGTTGGGTTGGGCAAACTTGTGGCCGCTGGCACGCAGGGCGGCCTCGGCGGATTTGTTCTGATTGTTGAATTCCTTACCCCAGTTGCGCGACAGCATTTCGCCCGACACCTTCATGACGGCTTGCTGGTCTGCCGCCGAGAGGCCTTTGAACTTGCCCTCGTTCATCGCAACGAAAAAGGTGGCGTCGTACAGGCCGCCGGGAATGATGGTGTGGTTTTTCAGCTTGCCGTCAAGGCGGAAAGCGATCACCGACTCCAGCGCGTGCAGAGATGCATCGACCACGCCGCCTTCCAGTAGTTCATAGGCTTTGGGGGCGGGGCCCGCAACAGGAATGGCACCCAGGTCTTCCAGCAGGCGCTTCTGGATAGGGCCACCCATGCGCACTTTTTGGCCCTTGAGGTCGTCGGGTGTGTCGATCACCTTGCTCGGATGATGAAACTGCCCGCCACCGAGCATGCCCATACCCAGCATGGTCACGCCCTTGAATGCTTCGTTGCTGGCCAGGTACTGGTTGTAGGTGCGCCACAGCGCCACTGACGACGCCTCGGCGTTGGAACCCATCATGGGCAGCTCGGCGAACCAGACGTGCTTGAAGCGTTCGGGTTCGTAGGTGAAGTTGCCCCAAGTGATGTCGGCAACGCCTTTGCGGGCCAGCTCCCAGTGTTGCGGCGGGCTGCCCACCGGCTTGGGAAGCAGGCTGATCTTGACGCGGCCTTCGGTGGCTTTGGCCACTTCAGCCATCCAGGGCTGCAGAATGTCCTTGACCACGTAATGCGTGGGCGGTACCCAGCTCGACAGGGTCAGGGTGGTCTGGGCCTGAGCCGTGTTGACCAAGCCGATGGCTGCCAGGGCGGCCCCGGCAACGAGAGTTTTGATGCGGATGCGTGCGTTCATGGTGATGTCTCCTCTGTTTTAAGTTCAGTTTGGGGTGGTGGGGGAAAGAAAGTCGGATGCCAGTGCTACCCAGTAGGCGGCACCGATGGCAATGTTGTTGTCGTTGAAATCGTAGGACGGGTTGTGCACCATGCAGGCGCCGGGCTCCTGGCCCGCCCCGTTGCCGATGAACAAGTAGCAGCCGGGCACACGTTCGAGCATGAAGGCGAAATCTTCACTGCCCGTCACCATGGCACCTTGAGGCACCACCTGGGTTGCCGGAAAGTGTCGCTGTGCGACAGCGATGGCGCGCGCGGTCTGGACCGCATCGTTCACCAGTACCGCATAGCCTGACCGCCATTCGATCTCGGCGCGCACCCCAAAGCTCTCGGCTTGCAGGGTAATCAGGTCTTTGATGCGCTGCTCCATGTCAAGGCGTACCTGGGGGTGCAAGGCGCGCAAGCTGATTTCGAGTCGGGCCGTTGCAGGAATCACATTGTTGGCTTGGCCAGCTTGCAGTGCGCCCACTGTCACCACGGCGGGCTGCAAGGGGTCGACATTGCGTGAAACGATGGTCTGCAAGGACATGACGATGGACGCGGCTGCCACCACCACATCGGTGGCCTTGTGCGGCATGGCGCCGTGTCCGCCGATGCCGTGCAATGTGACGGTGGCATAGTCTGAAGAGGCCATGGCGGGGCCGCTACGGAACACCAGTTGCCCCTGCTCGATACCGGGCATGTTGTGCATGGCAAAAATGGCGTCGCACGGGAAGCGTTCAAACAGGCCGTCTTCCATCATTTTCAGGGCGCCGCCACCTCCTTCTTCGGCCGGCTGGAAGATCAGATTCAGCGTGCCGCTGAAGTCGACCTGATTGGCCAGTTGCTGCGCTGCCGCCAACAGCATGGCGGTGTGGCCGTCATGGCCACAGGCGTGCATCACGCCAGGGTGGCAACTGCTCCAGTCGGCGCCGGTGGCCTCGGCGATGGGCAAGGCATCCATATCAGCCCGCAAGCCAATCGCAGGCCCTGACGTGCCACGACGCAGTTGCCCGACGACGCCAGTGCCACCCAAACCGGTGGTGACCGCGTAGCCCCAGGCTTTGAGCTTTTGCGCCACCAGAGCGCTGGTGCGGTGCTCTTCAAAGGCCAGCTCCGGATGCTGGTGAATATCATGCCGAAGCGCGATGAATTCTTGCACTGCACGATCACTGAGACGTTCCAAGGGGTTTGCTCCTGTTTGGGGTTCACAAAAGTAGTTGAATACTGTTTGTCACCGGGTTCATAAACTTGACTTGCTTGCATGTTAGGTGGCGATTGTTTTAAAGTCCAATGCATTGCAAATCAATAATCCATAACTTTCGCTGAGGTATTTAAATGACTCTGGTGCAGCTTCGGCATTTCGTGGTGCTCGCCGACGTGGGCTCGTTTGTGCAGGCGTCGGAAGCCCTTTTTCTCACCCAGCCGGCGCTCACCCGCAGCATTCAGGGGCTGGAAGACGAGCTGGGCGGCACCTTGTTTGATCGCCTGGGTCGGCGCATCGCCCTGACGCCATTCGGGCTCGAAACCCTCACGCGCGCAAGGCGTCTGGTCAGCGACGCCGAGGCCATCAAACAATCAGGCAAGGGGCTGCACGCTGGGCTGATTGGCAAACTGCGCATTGGCCTGAGTTCGGCGCCGGGGGCGTTGCTGGGTACGCCGCTGATGTTGTACATGGGCGAACACCACCCGCAGTTGCAGGTTCGGATCTCTCGCGGCAGCACCAACGTTTTGCTTGGCGAACTGCGCGCACAGCACCTGGACGCCGCCATCGTCGACATTCGTGCGATGCGGCCCTCGGCCGACCTGAAGGTGGACTTGTCGTTTGAATTGGGCGCCGGCTTTCTTGTGCGTCAGGAGCATCCGCTGGCGCAACGGAGCGGGCCGGTCAGTCTGGACGACCTGATGGCCTACCCAATAGCATCCACACCATTGAGCGATGAGGTAGCGCGCACCCTGATCGCCCGTTACGGCCCGCAGGCCAATCCGGACGACATGGTTACCCTGTGCTGCGACGAGACCCTCAACATTGTGGAGGTGGCGCGGCGCAGCAACACGATCGTGCTGAGCGTCAACGCGGTGGCTGTCGACCTGATCCGCCTTGATGTGTCGCCCAGCATGACTGCCACGGCGCGCTTTGGTTTGGTGACGCTGGCGCACCGCCAGGAGGCGCCAGCGCTGCGTATCCTGCGCGAGCAATTGCCGGGCTGGGTAGCTGCCTTGCCCTCGCTGCCCGTCAAGGTGTAAACGCCCATCGCCCCAAGCGATGCAGGGCCCGATTTTCATTGAGTCCGATGCTTACAATCCGTCCCAACCCTAGGAGTTGAACCCGATGACGATCAAGAGCGATAAATGGATCCGCCGCATGGCCGAGCAGCACGGCATGATCGAGCCCTTTGAGCCCGGCCAGATTCGCCAGGACGCGGTTGGCAACAAGATCGTCAGTTACGGCACCAGCAGCTATGGCTACGACATCCGCTGCGCACCCGAATTCAAGGTCTTCACCAATATCCACAGCACCGTGGTCGACCCGAAGAACTTTGACG
>JAQSDS010000260.1 GCA_029946045.1 Rhodoferax sp. | reverse complement strand
CCAATTTTGTAGCTGGCAATGGCCGCCTGCCCTGCCTTGCCGGTCACCCAGTCGACAAATTTCATGCCATCTGCCACCTTGACGTGCGGGTGTTTGGCCGGATTGACCAGCATCACGCCGTATTGGTTGAAGAGTCGCTGGTCACCTTCGACCAGCACTTTCAGGTCGCCCCGGTTCTTGAAGTTGAGCCAGGTGCCGCGGTCGGTCAGCACATAAGCGCCTGTGCTCGACGCCATGTTCAGCGCCGGACCCATGCCGCAGCCGCAGGACTTGTAACCGCTGCCTTGTTTGTCGCTCAGCTCAGCCATTTTCCAGAAGCGCAGTTCGGCGGCATGGGTGCCGCTTTTGTCGCCGCGCGAGATGAATTCAGCATTGGCCGCAGCGATTTTTTTAAGCGCCTCCACCACATCAGCGCCCTTGACCTTCGTCGGGTCTGCAGCCGGGCCCACCACCACAAAGTCGTTGTACATGACCTCCAGGCGCTTGACAGCAAAGCCTTCGGCAACCACCTTTTCTTCAGCCAGCTTGTCATGCACAAAAAGCACATCGGCGTCGCCGCGGCGCCCCATGTCAATGGCCTGGCCGGTGCCCAGAGCGACCACCTTCACATCGATGCCACTGGCTTTTTTGAATTCGGGCAGGAGCACGAAAAACAAGCCCGACTGTTCGGTTGACGTGGTGGATGCCACCACGATCGACTGCGCCGAGACCCCCATGGACGCGACCAGGGAGGCGACGACCAGCGCCAGTTTCACCCTGCCCAGGGGTTGAAATAGCACACAAGATTTCACGGTTTTCATACAAGTTCTCCTTTGACAAACAAATGGGCCGCCAGATACTGTTGTTGCAGCAAGGGCCCGCTAAAAAAATCATGCACTGGCAAGTCAGCCAGTACCCGGCCATGCTCCAGGTAAATCACGCGGCTGGCCAGGCGTTTCACCTGACCCAGGTTGTGGCTGGCAAAAACCAGGGTCATCGCTTCTGCGCCGCTGGCAAACTCTTCCATCAAGGCCTCGACCTCGCGCTTGGCGTGCGGGTCCAGGCTGGCCGTGGGCTCGTCGAGCAGCAGCACCTGTGGCTTCAAGGCCCAGGCGCGAGCCATGGCCACCCGTTGCTGCTGGCCGCCCGAGAGCTGACGTGCGTTGCGCTGGGCCAAGTCCAGCAAACCCACACGCGCCAACGCCGTCAAGGCCTGTGCCCTGGCCTGCCCCCAGGGTGTACCGCGCAACCACAGGCCCAGCGCAACATTGGCCTGCACCGACAGACGCATCAGGTGCGGTTTTTGAAAAAGCATGGCCTGGCGTATGCCCGGCTCGCTTCGCGCTTGTCCCGAGGTCGGTTGGGTCAACCCGTGCAGCAAGCGCAACAAGGTGCTCTTGCCGCAGCCATTGGCACCCACCAGCGCCACGCGCTCACCCGCCTGAATTTGCAAGCTGACATCAGACAACGCGCGCACGGCACGTGTTGTCTGACCAAAATGCACAGACGCACCCGTCAACGCAAACACCACGCTCATGTGGTCACACCCAACGCCGATACGGGTGCCGAGCCACCCTCCTGGCCTTCGCGCCAGCGCCGCAACCCGGCAATCAAGGTATTGAGCAACAGCACCACACTGAGCAAAATCAGGCCCAGCCCCAAGGCCAGCGGCAAGTCACCCTTGCTGGTCTCCAACGCAATGGCGGTGGTCATGACCCGGGTGAAACCGTCTACATTGCCGCCCACGATCATCACCGCGCCCACTTCGGAGATGGCCCGGCCAAAGGACGCAATCAGCACGGTAAGCAGGGCGTAGCGCTCGTCCCAGGCCAGCAGCAGGCTGCGCATCAGCGGTCGCGCGCCCAGCGACTGCAGTTGCTCACCATGCAGATTCTGCGCATCTTCCACCGCCTGGCGCGTCAAGGCAGTCACCACCGGCAGCACCAGCACCGCTTGCGCCAACACCATGGCCTTGAAGCTGAACAACCAACCCAGAAACCCCAGTGGGCCGCTGCGCGACAGCAACAGGTAGACCACCAGACCCACCACCACCGAAGGCACGGCCAAAAACGTATTGAGCAGCGTCAGTACAGCACCGCGCCCGGTAAAACGCGCCACCCCCAGCCAGGCACCCAACACCAGCCCCAGGCTGCAGGCCAGCGCGCAGGCGGTGGCGCTGACAGACAGGGAGCGGCCCACAATGGTGAGCAATTCGGGATCCATGGAGGTGATGAGTTGCAGCGCGGTGGCACCGCTTTCGACAAAGGTGGTCATGATAAAAAATATTTCAGGACAGATGCCATCGGTGGCTCTGATCTTTGTGGTTTAAGCTATCGTAGCCACCCATCCAAAACCTGGCGATATGAACCAACGTGCATAGGCTCCAACTCCACTACACCCTCTCCAAAGACAGCAGCCCGGCGCAGGTGCGCAATCCGCTGATCGACTTGCTGCAGGCCGTCAGCAGCCAGGGCTCCATTTCTGGCGGCGCACGCGCGCTGGGCTTGAGCTACCGCCATGTCTGGGGCGAGCTCAAACGCTGGGAAAACGAACTAGGCAACGAGTTGCTGATCTGGGAAAAAGGCCAGCGCGCCCATCTGACCGAATTTGGCAACAAGCTGATGTGGGCCGAGCGCCAGGCGCAGGCCCGTTTGGCGCCGCAAATTGAGGCCTTGCGTGCCGAGCTGGAGCGCGGCTATGCCATGGCCTTTGATGACAGCGCGCACGTGGTCGCGCTTTATGCCAGCCATGACGATGCGCTCTCAAGCTTGCGCGAGCATGCGCTGCAGCGGGACCCACTGGCACCCAGCCCGGAACCCGGCCGGCTGCACCTGGACATCCGCTTTACCGGCAGCGTCGATGCCATTCGCGCTCTCAACGAAGGCCGCTGTGTGATGGCTGGCTTTCACACCCTGCAAGACAGCGGTAAAAAAACCCTGACCGAGCGCATCTACAAACCGCTGTTACAGCCGGGTCAGCACAAGATCATCGGCTTTGCCCAACGCACCCAGGGCCTGATGGTGGCCCGTGGCAACCCGCTCCATCTTCACAGCTTGCACGATGTGGTGCAGTGCCAGGCCCGCTTTGCCAACCGCACGCTGGGCAGCGGCACGCGCGTGGTGCTGGACGAGCTGCTGGCACAAGCCGGCCTGCGCGCCAGCGCCTTGAATGGCTACGACCTCACCGAGCCTACGGGAGAAAACTGGGATGCCGACACGGCATGAGCCAGGCGATCCTGCTGGACACCTGCGCCTTCATCTGGCTCGTCAACGCGGATGACCTCCGCGCCGAGGCGGTCGCCGCCCTGCACGAGATGGAAATGGAGCCTGACGGCATCCTGGTCTCGCCGATCTCAGCGTGGGAAATCGGCCAGCTCGTGGCGCGCGGGCGACTGAGACTTCCGTCCGAACCGGCCAAGTGGTTCGAGCGGCCGCTGCAGGGCGGCCTTGCGCTGGCCCCGCTGCCCCCGTCCGTGCTCGTGGCGGCATCCTTCCTTCCGGGGGCACCGCTTCGCGACCCGGCCGACCGCATCATCGCCGCGACCGCCAGATCCTATGGGTATCGGTTGATGACGCGCGACCGGGCGCTTCTGGGCTTGGCCGGAGAAGGCCATCTCAAAGCGATCGCCTGCTAGAGCATCAGGTCCGCCGTCACCGGGGCGTGGTCCGAGGGCCGCTCCCAGG
>JAQSDS010000259.1 GCA_029946045.1 Rhodoferax sp. | reverse complement strand
GATTGGGACGGTTCGCTGCATCTGCTTGCCAAACTGTGCGAAAAACATGGCGTCAACCTGATCGCCATTGGCAACGGCACCGCCAGCCGCGAGACCGACAAACTGGCCGCCGACCTCATCAAGCTGCTGGCCAAGTCGTCTGAGCGCCAGATGGAAAAAGTAGTGGTCAGCGAAGCCGGGGCGTCGGTCTACTCGGCCAGCGAATTTGCCTCGCAGGAAATGCCCGATGTCGACGTCAGCCTGCGCGGTGCCGCCAGCATTGCCAGGCGCCTGCAGGACCCGCTGGCCGAGCTTGTCAAGATCGATCCCAAAAGCATTGGCGTGGGTCAGTACCAGCACGACGTGAACCAGAGCGATCTGGCCAAAACGCTCGACGCCGTGGTGGAAGACTGCGTGAACTCTGTTGGCGTGGACCTCAACATGGCCAGCGTACCGCTGCTGAGTCGGGTCTCGGGCCTGAGCCCCAGCGTGGCCAAGGCCGTGGTGCGCTGGCGCGACGCCAACGGCGCGTTTGCCAGCCGCCAGGAACTGCTCAAGGTGACCGGACTGGGCGCCAAGACCTTCGAGCAAAGCGCGGGTTTTTTGCGCATTCGCGGTGGTGTCAATCCGCTTGACATGACCGGCGTGCACCCCGAGACCTACCCGGTGGTGGAGCAGATCATTGCCAAAACAGGCAAGCCGGTGGCCGAACTCATGGGCCGCGCCGACATGCTCAAGACCCTTCGCCCCGAGCTGTTTGCCAATGACACATTTGGTGTCATCACGGTGAAGGATATTCTGGGTGAGCTGGAAAAACCCGGTCGTGACCCGCGCCCGGACTTCAAGGTGGCGCGTTTCAACGACAACGTGGAGGACATCCGCGACCTGAAAGAAGGCATGGTGCTTGAAGGCACAGTGAGCAATGTGGCCGCCTTTGGTGCCTTCGTTGACCTGGGTGTGCACCAGGACGGCCTGGTGCATGTGAGCCAGCTCAGCCACAAGTTTGTCACCGATGCACGCGAGGTCGTCAAGACCGGTGACATTGTCAAGGTGCAGGTGGTCGAGGTGGATGTGGCGCGCAAGCGCATTGCGCTGACCATGAAGCTGGGTGCCGCCCCGGCACGCAGCGGCAGCGCCGGTGACAACCGTTTTCAGGCGGCCAAACCGCAGCAGCGCGCGCATGCGCCACAATCCACGGCTATGTCTTCTGCATTTGCCAAACTTAAAAACCTGGGTCAGTAGCCGCCATGCAACTGGCTGACCTGCTAGACCGTTCACAGCCGCTGCCCAGTAGCCCGCGGGTGCTGGCGCTGCTGTTGACCGAGCTCAAGCAGTCGCAGCCAGACTTGCGCCGCGTCGATCAGTTCATCAAGGCCGATCCAGTACTGGCGCTGCGCGTGCTGCAGCTTGCCAACGCGCCTACTTTTGCGCTATCGGGTCTGGTGAACAGTGTCTCGGAGGCCCTGGCCCTGCTGCATCTGTATCTGGTGCTGGCCTTGGTGTTTCTGGCTTTCGGGCCGGCCTCTTTCACGGTGGGGGCGGGTTTGCCTTTGGCCCAGTTTTGGGTCTACAGCCAGGACTGTGCCCGAGTGGCGCGCGCCCTGGCTGGCTTATTGCAGTACAAGCAACAGGCGGCTTATGTGGCCGGGCTGATTCATGCGCTCGGTGAGTTGTCCATGCGCGCGGCTGCACTGGAGGCTTCTGAACTGGACGAAACCTGTCCCGCACTCGACCTCAGGCGTGTTTTTTTTGAGCGCCAGGCGTTTGGTTTTTGTTACCTGGATGTCAGCTCGGCGCTGGCTCGGCAGGCGCAATTGCCCCAGATGGTGTGTGATGCGCTGACCTATGCCGATGCACCATTTGACAACGAAGCCTGCGAACCGCTGGCGGGGGTCTTGCACCTGGCCCAGTGGCGTGCCCGTGCCAACCAGCTGGGCTTGCAGAAGAACGCCTTGACGGTCACCTTTCCGTCACAGGTTGCCGAAATGTTGGGACTCGACATCGACATGGTGTTACAGCAGGACCCGATCGACTGGTCGCGCCCAGTGAGTGGGCACATGCCCCTGTCCACCCCAACCTGATCGCTTGTGATGCGGGCACATGACACCGGTGCCCGCCCGCATCTGCCTACGCCACGGGCACGGTTTTATTTGGGCCACAGCCTGATCCCGGCGCTGCTTGGTCTGTTGTTGGGTAATGCCTTGCAGTTGCAGCAGGCCAGCTTGTTGTCAGCTGACCATTACCTGCTTGGTGGCCTGGGGGGTCTGTTGCTGCTGGGCTTGAGCCTGCGCGCGCGCTGGGCTGCCTGGCGCTGGGGACTGCTCGGGCTGGCGTTTGTTGTGCTGGCTTTTTCCAGCACAGGCTGGCGCGCCCAGTTGTTTGGCAGCCAGGCCCTGTCCCCGACTCTGGAAGGGCGTGACATTGCCGTGACCGGGGTGGTGGCCGCCATGCCCCAGCCGTTTGACGGTGGACTGCGTTTTCGGCTGGACCTGGAGCGCGCCAGTCTGGAGGGTCAGCCGTTGCGCTTGCCGCCGCGGCTGGAACTGGGTTGGTACGCCGGTGTCTATGCTCAGGGTGAAGGCAGCGGCGAATCTGCGGGTGAATTGCAGCGTTTGCCCGCACCGTTGCAGGCGGGCGAGCGCTGGCAGATGACCGTGCGCTTGAAAGCTCCGCACGGTGGCGTCAATCCACATGGTTTT
The DNA here is from genome assembly GCA_029946045.1 of Rhodoferax sp. GTDB lineage: Bacteria > Pseudomonadota > Gammaproteobacteria > Burkholderiales > Burkholderiaceae_C > Rhodoferax. Next base: position 988 of record JAQSDS010000259.1, on the reverse strand, counting down.
GATTACGAGCTGTGGCAGTGGGAGCAGGGCGTGCAGGCCACCGGTTATGTGCGTGCAAGTCCGCGCGATCCAACACCCGTTCGGCTGGCGCAGACCTGGCAGCACCCAGTGCAATGGGCGCGTGGCCAGGTGCGCGATCAGATTTTTCTGCGACTTGCAGACTCGGACGCCAGCGGGCTGATTGCGGCGCTGGTGGTGGGCGATCAGGCAGCCATTGAGCGCGCTGACTGGGATGTGTTCAGGGCCACCGGTGTGGCCCATCTGATGAGCATTTCTGGCTTGCACATCACCATGTTCGCCTGGGCTGCGGCGCTGGCGCTGGGCTGGTTGTGGCGGCGCTCGGGCTGGCTCTGTTTGCGGCTGCCCGCCGCCACCGCTGCCCTGATCGGCGGCATGGCGCTGGCCACCGCCTATGCCCTGTTCAGCGGCTGGGGTGTGCCCGCGCAACGCACCGTGCTGATGCTGGTCACCGTGGGTGCCTTGCGCCTGCTGGGCGTGCGTTGGCCCTGGCCACAGGTCTGGTTGCTGGCCTGTGCGGTGGTCGTGGCGGTGGATCCGTGGGCACTGCTGCAAGCCGGTTTCTGGCTGAGCTTTGTGGCGGTGGGGGTGCTGTTTGCCAGCGATGCCGGTGTTTTGCAGGCCGGGCGTTCCGGTCTGCGCTCGAGGCTCCTGGTGTTGCTGCGTGAGCAATGGGTGATCACGCTGGCACTCACCCCGTTGAGCTTGTTGTTGTTCGGCCAGGTGTCGCTGGTGGGTTTGCTGGCCAATGCACTGGCGATCCCGTGGGTGACCTTGCTGGTGACGCCGCTGGCCATGCTGGGCGTGCTGTGGCATCCGCTGTGGGATCTGGCCGCCTGGAGCATTGGCTTGTTGGCGCTGGTATTGCGCGGCCTGGCGCAATGGCCGTTGGCCAGCCTGAGTCTGGCGCAAGCACCATTGTGGGCCGGTGTGGCAGGCGTGCCCGGGATCTTGCGCAGCAGGCGCTGCC